>CAMVAN010000001.1 GCA_947165475.1 uncultured Caryophanales bacterium
TCACGCAAGCTATTTAATATTAAATCTTCTAACTTGTCATAATTATTAGAATGTGAAGTACATAAATGTTCTTTCATATATGTTCTATAGTAATTGCATAATGTATATGCTTTATTATCTTTTTTTCTTCTTGCTTGTACTGATATTCTATGACCACAATCTCCACAATATAATAAGCCATCTAATAAGTTATTTTCTTTTTTTTCTTTTCGACCTACATTTTTAGGTAATCTCTTTTGAACCTCATAAAATACATCTTTATCGATAATTGCTTCATGAGTATTTTCTACAACAATATAATTATTTGGATTATTATTAACTATCTTTTTTACCTTATAATTAACTTTACACCTTCTCCCCTGTACTAAATCACCTGTATAAATCCTATTTTTTAAAATATCATAAATAGTTTTCACATTCCATTTGTTAAATGTAGGATTATAATTGCCACACCATTCAAATCCATAATAAGCTGCTGGTGTTTTAACTCCTTCACTAGTTAATATATCTGCAATTTTATAATAAGATAATCCATCTAGTGCCATATCAAATATTCTTCTAACAATAATAGCTTGTTCTGAATCAACGATTAATTGATTCTTATTATTCTTGTCTTTAGTATACCCAAACGGAGCTCTACCACCAACATATTTACCATCTTTCATTTTTGCTTTAAGACTAGACTTTATTTTCTTAGATATATCCTTTGCATAAAAATCATTCATAATTGCTTTAAAAGGAGCTATATCATTATTAGTTGAATCTAGATAAGTATCAATATTATCAGTAACTGCAATATACCTAACATTATGTTCTGGAAAGAACTTCTCAACGAGTTCTCCTGTGCCAATATAATCTCTTCCAAGTCGAGACATATCTTTTGTAATAACCATATTGATTTTCTTATTCTCAATATCTTTAATTAATCTAATAAAACCTGGTCGATCAAAATTTGTTCCACTATATCCATCATCAATATAAAAATCATAAACTCTTAAATTGTTTTCTTTTACATATTGGAGCAATAAACTTTTCTGATTAGTTATACTTTCACTTTCATAACTTTTATCATCATCCTCACGAGATAATCTTATATATAAGCCAACATTATATATATTATTCACACTTTCTAAATGTATAATCATTACCTCACTTACTTTTTAAAATTTAATTTACTAATCTCTTTCAACAATACTTTTATAAAAATATCATTTAATGACTTATTATCTTCAAAAGTAAAAACAATATTATAATTTGTCATAACTTCACCTATTAAAAATTATGATTAGTTAATGAAAAATATTAAAAAAGTTTCACGAATTTTGGGAAACTTTTTATTATCAAAAATTGCTCTTTCCAACTCTTCTACATTCTCTGTTTTTTCTTTTAAACTAATTGCTTTTATTTTTACATTACCATTATCACAAGTTTGAGCATTTACCATGAATGGAAATAGTAATACAAGTAACAACAATAATATGTTATGTACTTTCATAAAAAACACCCTATTATTTATTAATATCATTATAAAGCACACAATCACTATTTACAAATCAAAAAAATATCTAACAATTTGTTAAATATTTTTTCTAATATCTATTTATTTTTATTCATCATAAAGAAACAATCTTAATTATAATATGAAAAACAAATCTTATTCATATGAACAATCATTTGGATCTATAAACACTACCTTTTTTACTTTTTTATAATTAGATTTAATAAAACTCTTCAATGTCTTTGATAAATCATTTATAGAATATTCCTTATTTCCTGTAGATTTTTCTTTATAATTATCAATAAACTCTTTTATTGAATTTTTATTTTTCTTATCAATCTTATTATAATCATAAGAAAAGAAATCTTTTTGAGTAATCAAATCTATTGCATAATTTTTTTCATCTTTTGAACCAACAGAATACAAATACTCCTCTCCATTAAAATATACTCCTACATAAATATACTTCCATGAATTACCAAAAGGACTATTCAATATATTATCTGAAACACACGTAATTTTATTACCTGCAGGTATAAAAAGCATAGTATCTGTTGAATTATATTTATATTCAATACCATCATTTATCTTAACCATAACATCTCGCACATACATAGAAACATTATTATAATATTCCTCTTTTCTATTATCAACTGAATTATCTTTTTCATTATTGAATAAGAAAAGACAACCAACCGATGTTAGCACTAATATAAATAAAATAATTAAAAAAATCTTTTTCACAAGTGTCATCTCCTTATATATTATATCATCTAATAATTTAATATTAAAGACTTAGAGACTATGATTTCCCATAGTCTCCAGCCTCACAAACATTTATATTAATATAGTCCTTGAATCTTTTTTAAATCAGCTTTTGATAAATCAGATAATATCCATTTATCACCTTGCTTATATAAGTTAAATGTTATTTGGTATTCTTCTCTAAGATTATATTTTGATATAACATCCAACTTATATTCAATTTCATCAGACACAGTCTTAAATTCTTCTTTATGATTCTCAACATATGTAGAAGCTTTTTCATATGCAGCACTAATATCTATAGTACTAATTTGAACATTTAAAACTGCATCATGCTCACTAATAGTAGTATCTTCATTATCAATAATATTATAATTGATTTGTTCATATTTAAACTTAACGATTCCCTCATATCTTTCTTTTTGTATATTACTTAACTCATCATCAAATGGATATTTAATTTCTTTAACAATAGATTCATCAAGTTTCTTATACTTTTCCATATATTCTTTTACTAATTCTCTAGGATTCTTATTTTCACCAAAATGCTTATTGTTTAGTAAAAAAACAATTAAAACAATCATTAATATAATTATTACAATTAGCGCAAATAGAATTTTAGGTTTCTTTTTCAAATTCATCTTCTCTTCTCCCTTATAACAAACTTAATATTAAATAACCATAGTACAAAGAATACTACTATACCTAATGTTATAAAACCAAATATATAAAGAATACCGATAGCTACATTGGCTTTTGTATTCTTACTATCAATATAAAAACTTATTAACTCTGGTCTACTATATATTTTTTCATTTTCAGTTTCTTGATTATTGTCTTCAATCAACTGTTTCAAATCAACAACTTCATAATTATCAGATATACTATTATAATAAGTGATATACTTTCCTTTTTGAATAACATATCCTTCAGATGAAGAATTCTTACTATTATTACTATCACTCACAACTTTTTTAGAAGAATCACGTTCAGTAATATATCTTCCATGCTTATCTTTTACAATAGAATTATTTTGAAGAAGCTCTTTTAAATTAACTGCATCTTGATAATTACTATTATTCTTCTCAATCACTCCTAAAGTAGTATATGAACTTTGATTTTTCTTTGCATAAGTTGCAAAAGAAATCTTTTTAGTAATCTTTTCACTTAATATTTCTTTACCAGTTCTATAATCAAATACCAATACTTTACCGGATTCATACATCATCACAACATAACTTGAATCCGTATTTAAGTTATTACTCATATAAACAATTTCTTCATTTTTAAACTTGTCAGGAGTTAAAATTTTATCTTTAATATTTAAAAGTTTATGATTATCTAATAAAACAGTAGATATTTCTTTTCCTTGATAACTATCAATAATTATTCCATATAAATTTCTATCTAAATCTTTATCAATTATTTCAATTCTATTATCTTTAACATATATTATATTATCATATACATTACTAGAATCTTTAGATTCAATTATAGAATACAATCCATATGTATTAATCTTTGTTTTTTCATATTTAAATTCATATAAAGGTTTTGACTCATCATACATAGAAAATTCCAAACCATTTTGATTAGATAACTTTTTATTTGTACTTAAATCATAAACATCTAAGCTATTTGTTAATAAATAATGATCATAAACATGTAAAGCATCAGAATATTCATTAGTATTACCTTTTAACTTTCCTTCGTAAATATAAGCATACTTATCATCAAATGTGGTAACCAAATTCTTAAGTTCATCTGCAGTCCAAGTTTCTTCCTTTGTATTTAATCCATCAGTTATCACTAGTCTTATATCATCTTTATAATTATACCTAAAAGTATAAGTCCTTTTTGATATTGGTTGATCTTCTAATTTAATCTTTCCTGAATAAATAGAGAAATACGTAGATTCATCTAAATTACTAAAATCAAGATTAATAGAATCAACTCCACTAGAATAAACTTTAAATTCTGGCATAATATGTAAGCCATATCTAGAAACTCCTGTACTTTTAAAATGAACTTCAGCAGTTGGTAAAGGTATATCATCATAAGTTGAGTAATAGCTCTTTAATCTTGGATACATTCCAGAAGAAAGTGTTGAAAAATCATAATAAGATGTGGAAAGTCCTGCATTAGTATAATTCTTTTGAACTTTCATTTGTTCCGATGTTAAAGTCTTACCAGCTTGAATAGAGTTTATTCCTGGAACATTCATAACAGGGACATCATTAATTGTACTACCTTCATATACAGAAAATCTAGATACTGTTTCAGTATATTCCTTATCAAATGGAGTATATATACCAACATGACTATCTTCTCCAGTAGAATTAACATTTACCGCAATAACAGTATTATAGAACATTTTGTCTGTTAATTGCATTGGAGCATATCCAGTATAACCACCAACAAAATCCTCACCAGTAACTTCAGTATTTGCAAGTAAAAACTGATGAGTAATACCTGAATAAGAGTTATTAGTTGGATCTACATTATTAATATATCCATAAGCACCACCAACATAGTTTTTACCTTTAACTTTAGCATTCAAAACAGTATAATACGTACGGAAAAATGTTCCATACCCAGTATAACCACCAACTTTTGTATTTCCATTTACTTCAACATTATATCCATAAGAATAATTCATGTTAGCACCATAATTATATCCATAGAATCCACCAGTTGAATCTCCAACACTATTAACTTTAGTATTTTTTACCGTAATTCTATTTATAGTATTACCTTGTTTAATACCTGCAACACCACCAGTATACTGTCCACTTGCAGATAATTGATTTACTTCTACATTCTCAACTAAAGCTCTATCAACTCCATAATATAGATTTCCAGTAAGACCACCAACATACATCTGACCATTAGCATTAACGACCGTATCTAAAATATCGACATATGCTACTCCATGTTCATAAATATATCCAGAAAATCCGCCAATATTATATCCAGAAGATTCCTCAGGTAACGGAAGACCATTTATTGTAGAATTCTTTATAGAAGAATGGCTTGATCCTCCCAAACCAAATACACCACCAACAAAAGACAAACCAGATACGTTCATATCTTCAACAGTATAATAAAAATCACGAACTGGATTAGAATAATTTTTAGATCCTATAACCCCACCTACATAGTTATTACCAGTAACAGTACATCCTTTTGCATTAACAGTACTAATATCAACTGTATTTGCTTGACCAATAAATCCACCAACATAATTTGATCCAGTTATGTTATTACCTTCAATACTAACATTTTTAATATCTAAACCACTATTTCTAGCTATTGGACCAACAAATATAATATTTGGAGCATTTATAGTTACATTTTTAAATTTAACATTCTCAACATCACCATAATTAATAACAACTAATCCAAAAGAAATTCCATCTGCATCATCAATTTTTTGATAAGTACTATTTAGGGTAATATTTTCAAAAGATACATTACTCATATTATTAGTAATGGAAGAAATAAGACCAGAATAATCACTAGAAATTGTTACATTAATATTTTTAATTGTATGCATCTCACCATTTATTCCTTCAAGTCTTCCAAAAGAAACATTAGTTTTTACATTTGTTTTTCCAGCAAAATCGATATCATTTGTCAAACGATAATTTTCGTGAGTATGTTCATCAACTGCTTGCCAATCTTCAAATTTTGCTAAATCTCTATAAAATCTTAAGTTCTCAATTACTACTGACTTCCGATAGTTTTCCTCTTTTCCATTTTCTTCATAAACAATATTCTTTAATACATAGTTATCATAGTATCTCGTAGGTTTTACTCTTAGGTTTGCAACGGTTGTTCCATCTGCAGTAGAAATATTACTGCTTAATATTTGTAAATAATCAAACTCTAATTCTTTAACTTCTAAATTATTAGGATTATTAATTACCATATATAAATAAGCATTATCTGCAGAAACTTCTTTTTGAACATCCAAAACATTAAACTTTTCTAATACCAACGGAATATCCCTCTGATTTGCAAGTAACTCTCCAGTACCTGAATTTATTAATTTTGGTAAAGATTTATCTAAATCTTCATAATAAAACTGATCACCAAAATCTAAAACATCAATATATGTATCCCTCTCTTGTAATTGTTCAGTAGTTAAAAATTTTTCATAGTCAATATGACCAGAAATATATCCATTAAATGGTTGATATTCCCATACATAGTTATTTTGAAAGTTGCTCAATTTCATTCCTGTAGTTCTTCCTACAAGATCTCCTAAATAAGGAGAACTAACTGCTCCAATAGCTAATGTATAGCTTACATCTGTCGAATTTGGTACTCCAACGATTCCTCCAGTATATGGCATATCAGTTGTAACATCAACTGCTGACCACACATGACTTACGATTCCACTATTTGAACCTACTATTCCTCCAGTATATATAGTAGAAGATTCAATTCTACCAGTAGCATAAGAATAAGATACACTTCCACTTCCAAGTTGTCCTACAAGTCCACCAATACCAAATGAAGCATATATATCTGAAGCATCAATAAAGACATCATTAGCAAAACAATTTCTTACCTGAAGCATACTTCCAGTACCAACTAAAGCCCCAATTCTTATATTATGCTTATTTGCCGTATTAATATTTTGAAAATCTGTAACTGAGCTATTATCTATCATCGTATCATAAGCATATCCAATAAAGCCACCAACATAATATCGTCCACCAACTCTAGCGTGTTTCATATGAACATTATTAATTCTTGCTCCACTAGTTGAACTATAAACAAATCCACCATAATCAGTACTATCTGTTTTAGTAAAATTTTCGATATTAAGATTTTCTAAAGTACCTGCAAGAATATAAATCAAACCTGTTCCAACATCTATTCGAACATTTTTAATAGTATGTCCATCACCATTTATTTTTCCTACGAAAGTCTCTTCGATTACAAAATTCGATGCATCAACTTCACTAAAATCAAGATCGTTCTTTAATATGTAATTTTGTTCACGATTATTATTAATATTTTTCCAATCATTTAAATTATAAATAGGATAATACAATGAAAAATCAATTGATCGTTCAAATTCACCATAATCTCTTGTAGTAGAAAAATTTAAACTTCCGACAGATACTATCTTTCTTAAATAATATCTTGAGGTATATTTAATTGGATCAGATACCTTAATTTGTACATTTGATATTTCTCTATCATCCTCTTGAGATAAAATCTCTACTGTTCCAATATCTTTTATACCAATTTCTGTAATTTTTTCATGAGCTGGATTATTAACTCTTACTTCAATAATTGCAGAGTCACCATCATTACTAATTTCTTTTGCCGAAGTAACATCTAATAAATCTCTATCCTGTACCTCTGGTAAAGGAATCCAATCTTGATTAGGCATACAATCATTCAATATTACTTGTGGATAATATCCTAAACGAACAAACTTATCTACTTCAAATCCTTTATTATCATTCAATACTTTATCTTGGAATTCAGCATCATATAATGCTAATTTACTAATTTTTGTACTATAAACTCCGTCTCCACCATATGTTTTATCAGAAGCATAAAACATATTATCTACACTAATATTACCACTATAGCCACCAATATTAGGATCTTCAGTAATTGGATTTGTATTAACCTTTTTAGGATCCTCAACAGAATATACATTTTTAATAGAACCAGCATATGAGAAACCAATTAAATTTCCTACTCCCTCATTTTGTATTGAACCGTCTTTTTCAACTGAAATAAGTGAAAAAATATTTTGAACAAAAGAAGAACTTGAAGAATATGTAACAAAAACTCCTACTTCCTTATGCTCATAACTACTAGGCTTCTCAAAATAAGCATATATGTTTTCACCATAGGCATAGCCATTCATTAATAATCCACCATTATAATTAACAAGTAAGCCACTCCAAGCACTTGCAGACATTTGAGCCTCTGTATGTATAACAAAGTTTTTGATTGTTCCATAATTACTATGTGCTAATAAACTATTATTTACATTAGGAACTTTTGTCGCTTCTTTTAATGTCACAAACACATTATCAAACGTACCATAACTATACTGAACAACCCCATATAAGTTTGACTTTGATGTCTCATTATCAGCATATACATCTAAAACTAGGTTTTTAATAATTGAACTACTCCTAGTTCGATAAATTACGTAATTCGGTCTATTCACAACATTGTATATCAATTTATGTCCTTGAAAATCAATTTCGCCATAAAAATCATATCCTATATACCTATTTATATTTCTTATATCCAAATCATTTAATACGATATATCTTCCATTTGTATGCATTTCAAAAAAGTCAGTAACTGTTTTAATACTTCTTATTTCTGCATTTGCATCAAATTCTACAAAATCAATATTATAAAAACGATTTCTTACTTTTACTGATAAATATATCTTATACTTTTTATATTTAGTAACAGCATATTTTTTAGTTTCATTAATTGCTCGATGATTTGTTAAATCATAATGAAGTGTGTCAACAAGTTTATCACCTATATAAACTCTTAAATAATAATCATTAGTTGGTATTTCATGTCTAGTATCATCCATATTTATATTAAGATTAGCCTGATAAGTATTATTTTCTTGATAAGGAATATATTTATTATCATAACTATCACTAAATTCATTACCATAAGCAACACAACCTAAATGACCAGATATATATGATGAACCTCCAGAACCTCCTCCAGAACTATTGTTAGAAGGGAATCCTCCATAGAATCCACCACCTGCTCCTCCAGTATCAGTCTTAGTTGTTACATTAACTGCATATCCAAAAGCAGAACCATATGTCTGTGTAGCAAAATAAGAACGAGTTAGAACACCATTTATATAAGTACCATCACTAGATAAAGCACCACCTGCTCCTCCTGAGCCATCATTAGTACCCCATAATGTTCCAGTAAGATCATCAGTTCCACCACCACCGGCGGCTACCATTATTCTTGACTTCAACGATTCAGATTCATTCCATTCGCCACCTATAAGTCTAACATCAGTAGCACCACCTCCTGAACCAGAATTGGCGTTACCTCCGTTTCCACCACCATTATATCCACCAAGAGGGCCTTTATAAGAATTGGTTCCAGAGCCATAAACTCCTGCTCCTCCTACGTAAATATATATTGGAACATGAACTTTTAGTTGTATATCACCTCTTGTATAAGCACCACGTCCAGCATGACATGCAATACTTTGATCTTCTCCAGATGTGTTGGTACCATCTCCTCCTGCCGCACCCCATAATTCTATTCTATAAGTAGAAGTACTTGGAGGAGTAAACATTTGATAACTCCCTGTATAATCAAATTCAAAAACCTGATTTGTCTTCAAATTAGTTATTCTAGCATGACCATTACCATAATTACCAACAGTAGTTACCTCTCCAGATCTATAAGATGGCATAATCTCATCGCCTGACATCATCATTGTATTAGTAAACTTCATTCCTGATGAATGATAAGAAAGAGATTCATCTTTCGCAGCATCTATAGCCAAATCATAAGATCTAATTTGAATATTTTTAAATAAAACATCAGTTCTGGTATTTGTAGTATTAGTCTCTGCTATTAAAAAACCAATATATGGATTTACCATCATTATTTCCATACTATAACTAGTCCAATCAGTTTTAGATAAATTATCAAGCTTATATGATTGTGTGTTTTGAAAATTATTACTAATATATACTGGTGCAGTATTTTCAGTATCTTCATGATACTTAGCTTCAAAAGTAATTTTTATAATATGTTTATGTGCCTCAGGTAAATAATAAGAATAATTTACATAACCAGCTTTTGCTGAAAACCTTATTATATTGTTTTCAAAATCAAATGTTTTATTTGCCGTATATCCTTCTGTTCGAAACCTAGTTATATCATTTATATTAAACAAGTTTGCAGATAATGGTTGCCTTGAAATATCATTTAAAGAAATACTTCCGATTATTCCTTCATCAGTTCTAATCTTATCTTCTAATATTGCATAATCTCCATAAAATGTTGAATTATCATATCCAATATTATAAGAATCTACATAATATCTAAAAGTATAAACCATTAAAGGTTCAAGTTTTTCATACGTAAGTCTAACAAAATCATCATTTTTATTTAATTCCGTTTTATCAATCATCTTACCAGTACTATCTCTTACTTCAACAGCAACAATATTACCATCTATTGCACCATCAACATCAATAACTTTTACATCGAAATCAATAATAGAAGAATTAACAAATCTATTTTTAACCTCAACTCTTGCTTCTTTTTTATAAGTTTTAAATTTTTGTACAGTTGAAATAACTTTTATAGATTCCTCTTTTTCACCCTGTGTAACACCAGATATATATTCAATCTTATATTCACTCTTAGAATATAATCCATATATATTAACATTAACATATTCATCATTAGATATTTTTACCAATTCACTTGGACTATATGAATGTGTAAATACTACCATCCCATCAGAATCATAAACATTAATAGTCATACTAGTTAATAATTCTATTAATAAAGGACTTGTTGATCCTCTATCAATACTAGTTCTTATTGTAACACTTCCATCCGTTAAATTTTTAATAGAATTATCAACCCTAAAATAGCCTAAAGAAGAAAGTGGTATAGTTGAAAACTTAAAGGACCCCAAAAGATTATTTTTTGCATTTCCTTTCCCATCATTTAAATTATAATCACCATATACGTTAATTGTATAGTTTTGATTAGTATTTAATGTTGTCAATGAAATTGAATTTGTCTTTTTAGTTGGATCCATCAATCCACTAGCTATTTCTTTTCCAATAGCATCATAAATCACATATTTATAATTATTAATATTAATTTCATCTTCATTATTCAACACAGCAGTTAATTCTACTTTATTAACATCTATAGAAACAATTTTAACTTGAGCAGATGGTGGTTTATTAGAAGTATACGTCTCACCATCAGCAATCTTTGATTTCAATATATTACCATACGAGTCAATTAACTGAAAACTATATTTAATTTTACTCTTACTTGGTAATGAAGTAGGAGATTCATAACCAATAGTTTGCCCAGCTCTTAGCTTACTATTACTAGATGACGAGAAATAATAATCAGCATCATTTATTATTATTTTTATTTTATTAAGTCCATACAAAGCATCAGTTTTTAAATCTGATATTATTTTTACATTTTTCAATTCAATTTTATCTGGATATATATCACCATTTTCATAAACAATTTCTATTGGAGCCAAATCATCAATAGAGCCCATTTTTATTTCCTGTTCGAAAAAACTCTGCTCAATTTTCTTATTCTCTTCATCATAATACTTAAAACTTCCTACTACATTATACGTAACACCTGGTTCAAGCGGTGAAACTATTATTTTTCCACCAGAGCCGTATACTTTTCTAAGAGAAATTTTACCATTTTTATAGAAATGAAAATTTATTCCTCCAATTATTCGATTAGCAGGATCATTAATCGTAATTTCTGAAGTAGCTGTATATGTCTTAGTTTCAAAAGGAATTACAGAAACCTTAGGCTTAACATACTTAACCTCCGGTTTTGGAGGTGCTGGAGTAGTTGTATTTTTCTCATCCTCTTCTTTAACTTCTTCAATAGCAGATTCTTCCTCAAATTCCTTCTTTATTATTTCAAATTTATATAATAGTGTTCTATATTTATATTTGTTATCGCCTATCTGAATATAATCATTGAGATCAATTCCATTTATTTCCTTATATATTAATTCTTTTTCTTTTTTCTCATAATAATAATACTTAATTATACCTTCTTTAAAACTTAAAATACTATTTACAGGTATCGTATAAGCTTTAGAATTAGTTGTTAATGTCATCTCAAATAAATTAACAAATTCACCATTAACTAACTTTAAAAACAAATAATCTTCAAGACTAGCTTGTTCATTATCATTATAGTTATATAGTTTACCATCAGTTATAGTTGCGTTTAAATAACAATCTTCTATATCAAAATTAGTTGTAAATAGTTTAGATTTTTCCGAAATATTAACTATTGCATCACCTGAATTTGTATATATAGGATAAGAATTATCCACATATGTCTTCTTATCTTCACCAATATATATTTTATTCAAATTCTTATAAAAAACATCTTCATATTCAACTTTTTTTAAACATACTTTCTTTGCATGAACATTTTCATCTTCATTAAATAGTATATTTCTAATTTCATTAGTTGATATAAAATAACCTTCTGTAGATAAAATAGATGACATCGAAAATTTAGTTAGAACATAAACTACTCCAACAAAAATGATTAATAATATACTAAAAATCAAATATTGTTTTTTCATAATTTACCTCCTAAGAATAATTCTTTAATTTACCCACCTTTTTTATAAATAATCTTGATGTTCCATTGTAGTACATTAAGTCAAGTGTTCCATTTACCGTAAAACTTTCATTCTTAATTACAATTTCCTCATTTGTTCCTACAACTTCCATTTTATCATTATCATAATCATATATTTCCACATATTCATTATAGTTATCGATTCTCAAATAAGAGAAAGAAGATAAATTATATATTTGTCCATTAACACTTACTGTATAATCACCAACTAAAAAATATAAATCATATCCATCATAAATAATACAATCATTCAATTGCTTATCAACAACTCGATCTTTTAATTTAACATCATTATACTCATTTTTAGTCATATAAGAAAAGTAATTTATTTTAAACTGTTCACCAGTTCTTGGAAAAATAATTGCCATATTTTTTGGAAATACAACTTTTTTTTCTTTAGCATAATAAACAGGTGTAGTATCTAATGTCACTCTTTTCTTAAGACCATCAAAATTAATAGTAGTAATATCATTGTTCTTATTTAACTCAACATTTCCCACATATTTAAGCTTGGTATCACCTGTATACTGAAACAAAGATGTTTTCTTTATAACAATTTTATCTTCTCTCTTTATTAAAAATTGGAATACTGCTACAACAACTACAATTAATAAAATAGATACCATCACAATTATCCTATAGTTAAATTTTATTTTTTTACCCATTGTTTCTTATCCTCCTTACATAACTATTTTTTAGAAGCATATCATTTATATATTTTAATAGGAAAAAAGTACTATAAAGTAAAATGAAAATAGTAAGAAATACATTTCCTAAATAAATATACCAAACAAACATTACATCATTTAAATATCCAATAAATAATCGTTTACAAACAAACCCTAAATACAAAGGAATTATACTAACTGCATCTATTAAAAAATTTTTTAAAGAAAGAGAACTAATTCCAAATAATAAACATAATATAGATAAAAAATACATATGTAACATAGTTATTTTAGTTGAAATAAATAAACAATAAATAATAAAAATATATTTAACTAATGATACAGAAATATTAAATATTTGTATTTTATTTAGTTCCATAAAAATTCCAAATACTTTAACCACTTTATCATTTTTTACATTCTTTAAAATAAAAGACAATAATAAATCTGATAAAATTACAAATAAAAAGACTAATAAAATAACATGTAAAATCATATAAAAAAAGCTTTGACTAATCATAAATCCTCCCTTATAAACAAGGAAAACTCATTATTTGAATTAACATAATATGCCTCTATATCTTCATAATGCTTAGAAATGGTTTCGGACTCTATATCAATATTACCATTTACTTCTCCTAAAAGGGGCATGTAACCAGGCATTATAAGTAGATTATAATCTGTACTTTTTATTCTTATAATCTTCACATCTTCTACAATAACTAAGCCTTCACTTAAATTAAATATTTTAACTAATATTGAGTTCACTTAAATCACCTATATACATAAATTTAGATTCATCAACCATATCATATTTTCCATCTAAAATACCTTCTATATCATTCAAAACATTTTCAATAGCAACAAGTTTACCTTTAATATTTGTATAATTTTCCGCAACAAACATTGGTTGAGAAAAATAGTTTCTTATTTTTCTTGAACGATAGAAAACATTTTTATCATTATCACTTAATTCTTCCAAACCAAGAACTGCAATGATTTCTTCTAATTCTTTATATCTAGTTAAATATTTAAGTACCCGTTCAACTAATTTATAATGACGCTCACCAACTACTCGAACATCAATCGCTTTTGATGTCGTCTTAAAAACATCTACAGCAGGATAAATTCCCTCTTCAGCAATATGTCTATCCAAAACCAACTGCCCATCCAAATGTGTTATGATAGACTGTACGGCTTCATCTGTCATATCATCAGCAGGAACATAAATTGCTTGAAATGAAGTAATAGAACCGTTATCCACAGAATTAATACGTTCTTCAACATTTGAAATATCTGAAATCATAGTAGTAGGATATCCATTCTCAACAGGAACATTTTTTAGTTCATTAGATATCTCAGACTTGGCCTGTACAAAACGATAAATATTATCAATAAACAATAATACATCTTGATTCTTTTGATCACGGAAATATTCAGCTAAAGTAATTCCACTATACACTGCTTTACTTCTAGCAACTGAATTCTCTCCCATTTGACCATAAACAATAGACATTTTATCAAGCAAATTAGACTCTAACATCTCATCATATAATTCTTTTCCTTCACGACTTCGCTCACCAACTCCAATAAAAACAGCACTACTTTTACTTTTCATATAAATGTTATTAATTAATTCCTTTATAAAAACTGTTTTACCAACACCTGCACCACCAAGAAGACCCATCTTATAACCTTTTTGAAGTGGAGCAAAAAAATCAATTACCTTTATACCAGTATATAATAATCCACTATTAATATTTAAATTTTCCATTGTAACAATGTCATCATAAACACATCTTTTATTTAAAGAAGAAATAGGTTTTTGATCAATTGGCTCTCCATAAGAATTAAATACACGTCCCAAAATTTCATCTGAATACTCAATATCTAATTTGTCAGAAAACTTATATACTTCTAGGCCTTTCATCAAGCCAATAACACTATCAAAAGGAATTGTAGAAATAACATTTTCTTCAATATCAACAACTTCAAAACGATGTCTTCGACCATTTAAATCACAATATAAAACCTCATCTAAACAAACCTTAGCATTATCTTCTAAGAACATTTTTACATTTAATTCAGATATTGATATTATTCTTCCAATAAGCATATTTAACCCTTTCTAAAATTCTCAATTATTTTTTGAAAATCTTTTTGTTTTTTTTCTTTTCTTTCTATTTTTGATTTTTCTTCTTCAAGCTCATCAATTTTTCTCAATGATTCTTTTGTCAACTGTTGTCTAACAACATTTTCAGCTGCGTACGAATTCATCTCACATATCTTAATCATATAACATATATAAAGAGAAATTAGATTTTGAAGCATTGAAGTTATTTCTGTTTCAGTAGCAAAATCCTCAGAATACGTCTCATTTTCATCCTTTTTATAATCCAATGGAAATACTTTCTCTTCTGTAAATTTTTGCTCTTCTATATTAAAATATCTATTATAAAATATATATATTTCACTATATGCCATATTTTTTATGGCATCATATATAAATTGTTCAACCTTTTTAAAGTCTTTAAAAAACTCCTCTTTAGATTGTCTTAATACTACCTTATTTTCACTACTTAACATTATTTTATTACCAATAGCGATTATATCATTTTTATCAACTTTTATTCTTTTATTAATTTGTGAATTAAAATCTCCACAGAATCCTAAATCATTTCCTATATAAATACTAAGTTTGGGCTTATCTTTATCGGGAATAATACCATTTTTATCTAAAATAATATTATTATTAAACATTATTTTATTAACAAGCTTAAATAGTTCGTCCTCAGTTTTAAAATATAGGGATGCTTTTTTTCTAGCTTTATCAACTCTTAATAAAGCATGAAAATTCATTACCTTAACAACATTTTTTACAGACATATTCTATTCTTTTTGGAATAAATCCTGAAATAAGTCAATCATTTCTTGATGTGTTTTAGTTGAAAATTTATATTGTCTTAACTTTTCAAGAATTTGTTCTCCCTCTTTAAAACTATTCTTTAATTCTGCGGACATTTCATCTTCATTTACTAATTCATAAACAGATTTTCTCTCAAGATAAGATAAAAGTTTTCTTCTAATTTGTGTACCCATCTCTTTAAGCTCTTTTGTTTGTACTGCACCACCAAGTCTTGAAACAGATAATCCATAATTAATGGCAGGTTTTTCTCCTTTTTGAAAATTCTTGCTAGACAAAACTATTTGACCATCCGTTATAGAAATAACGTTAGTCGAAATATAATCTGTAATATCATTCCCCTTTGTTTCCATAACCGGAAGAATAGTAATAGATCCTCCGTTTTTATACTGACATCCTTTTTCCAACAATCTTGAATGTGTATAAAAAATATCTGCCGGATACGCATCACGACCAGGTGTTTTATTAGAAAGCAAACTAATTTCACGATAAGCTTCTGCATGACGTTTCAAATCATCAATACAAACCAAAACATCACGGCCTGATTTCATAAACTCTTCTGCGATACTTAATGCAAAATAAGGAGTTAAAGATATAACTGGTGGCAAATCATCATTAAAAGCAGCAACAATAATAGTATAGTTTATTGCACCTTTTTCTACCAACTCTTTATAGACTGTTTTAACTTCTTTTTTAGTCTTACCTAAAGCAATATAGATACAAAAAACATTCTTATTCTTCTGATTAACAATAGTATCTAAAAGAATTTGAGTTTTACCAGTTCTTTTATCACCTATTATTAATTGTCTTTGTCCTTTACCGATTGGGTAAAGCATATCGATTCCAGTTATACCGGTTTCAAGAGGTCTATTAACAGTTGTTCTATCCATTATTGCTATAGTAGGACGTTCAATGGGAAGATCAATAAGTGACGAAAATTTTTTAGAAGATAATATATCAACACCAAAGATATTTATAATTCGGCCAAAAGCATCATTTGAATACTTTCCTTGAAATAAAGTGTTTGTTGAATATGACATATCTCCCACAATAATTGGAGTCTTAATATCAACAATAGCTACAATTACATAGTTTTCGTGAATAGCGCTGACATATCCAATTGCTTTATCACCAATGTTAATTTTCTCATAAAACATAACACGATCCATACCATCAACTCTTATTAAAAAGTTTTTAACACCAGTTACTGTTCCTACACTATAAACATTTGAATTATCACTAATTTTTTCAATTTTCTCGTCAACAATTCTAGTTAAATAATTATCTTCTTCCATTTTTATCACCTATTTTATACAAAAATCATACATTTTGTTTTTATACTTTATCATAATTCCACGATAAATTTTATTATCATATATGGTTTGTATTTTATCGCTTATATAATCATAATTCTTATTCTTATCACTTACATATACATAAACAAATGGATCCTCATTAGCAAGCATCTTATCTAAGTATGGTCGAAATGCAATAATATCCATCTTTTTATTTTTGTTAATAAAACCATTTACTATTTCTTGATTATTTTTAAACAAATCCCTTAAAATCTTCTCTTGTTCTTTAGCATTTTTAGAAGATATTTCATAGCAATACTTGCTATTTAACTTATCTTTATAACTCTTAAGTTCAATATACTTATCAAAGTTTTGATTATTGGATATTTTCTCAATAAATCTTTTTATTAAAGCCTCTTCATTTAAATTAAATCTTTCATCAATAGTTTTTACTTGTTGTAATATATTTTCGTCTAGATAATCAACTTTTTTAATATTAACTTCATATTCAGATGAATCGGCATTACTTTCTATTATCTCTTCCCCACTATTATCTTCTTCTTTTTCACTATTCCTTTTTGCTATTTCTTCATTTAACTCATTTAACTGATTTTCTTTTTCTTGTATAACATTATCATAAACTTGCACCTTATCCAAATAGTATTCTTTTGAAGCCTTATTAATCTTTTCCACTATCCTTCTTAAAAAAGAAAACATTAACAATATAAGCAAAAGAATAAATATAAATAATATTACTAAAACAACAATCTCAGTATTCATAAACTATTAATTCACTAATGGATTGAAATATAATAGTAAGAAGATGAATGCAAATAAGAATAATAAAAATATAGCCAAGACAACCATAATAGTCATTACAGAATGAATTACATCACCCTTTGTTTCCGGATTTCTTCCTATCGCCTCAGCCACTTTAGAGCCAAGTATTCCAATACCAATACCAAGACCCAAAAAAGCAAATCCAAGCATAAGCCCAACCGCTGTAATTGTATTTGATAATATTGTTTCCATATATCCTCCTATCTATTTATAATTTTAGTTCTTGTATTACAAAGAATCTTTTCTCCCTCATAAGTACAATCTTCAAGCTCTAATATTATTTCATATCCCATACCATTAGGAACAGAAATTGTATAATTAAATCCATCACTTGAGATAGCTTCACTTGTTTTAACTTGGACTCTATCAATTTTTTGTGAATCTATTGTCAACGAAACATAACTATCCGAAAAAGCATAATTATTATCAAAGTATACAGTAAAATTAATACTATCATTATTTATTTTATTAACTTTAATTTTACTATTAATACTTTGGGTAGTAGCAGAAATTACATTCACAACTTCATCAGTTAATTCTTTACCCTTTTCATAAGAAGAGTAACACAAACTAATCTTATATAAAGAATTAGGATTTAAATTTCGAATTCTATATCTAGTTAGATTTTTACTTAAAATAAATTTATTCTCATAATTCTCTCCTTCTATTAATAAGAACACAGAGGCAAATTCATTTTTTGGATCAACTACAGTATAGAAAACATCAATATAAGATGGATAAGTAACAACACTTGTTAATTGAATTGACTTTAATATTGTCAAATCATTCTTACCAGAATTACTACCATTTAAGACATTATTCTCATTAATAATTGTGGTATTACCATTATTATTAATAGTACTACTATTTGAACTATTATTATTATTAATTATAGTACTTGTATTAGTATCATCATTTTTCTTATCATCTTCATCTTCAATAACTGGATCTTTGTACTCATTTGTACTACCATTTATTTTTTTTAAGTCAATTGTTTTTTTATTTATAGTAAGTGTTTCATGAGCTACATCAAATATTTTATTTCCAAACTTTATACTTTTAGCACCAAGAACTTTTAAATTTAATTCATTATTCAATAACAAGAAATTTCCCAACTTATCCATTTCTACAACTAAATATCTTTTTGTTGCAATATCATTACTCTCTGTTTCATCAGATTCAGTTGTTATAACATTAGAAACTATTAAATACTTTCGATCATCTAATTTATAAAAAGATTCATCACCTAATGATATATCAAAAAAGTTTTTACTATATACAACATCTCCATTATTTAATACCTTATAATTGTCACCAAAAACATATAATTTGCCATCACTTTCATTGTAAATAACATTATCGGAGCCCAAACTTTTTTCATACACCTCACCATCTAATAGATAAGATAAATAATATAACTCATCCCACTTTTTAGAAACCTTAGCATTCGAAGCAATTGTAAAATAATCATTATTAATATCATAACCAAAACTATCTTTTGGAATAAGATAAGTTTTAGATTTTTTTACTATCTGTTCATACAATATAAACCCAAACAATCCTATTAAAAGAACTATAAGAAAAGCAAAAATACTAAATATAATTTTATTGTTCTTTCTTACCATATTTACGCTCCTAAAGCAATATATTTATGCTCTATATTAGTATCCATAACTGTTATATTTCCTGATGCGAATTGCATTTGAACTAAATATATGCCATAACCCTGTAAAGAAACATCAGGAATTGTAAACGTATATGCTTGACGTCCACCAATAGAAACTTCTTTTGGAACAAAATCACTTGATCCTGAATAAGTAGCGCCTGTCTCTTCGTTATAAATTGTATAAGATATTTTATCAATCTTTGTCAATTTAGTACTATTCATAAATATTAAATCAATATAAGATGAATTATTTGAATTTTGAATTGAAGAAATATCTCCTACGTCGATACCAGTAGAATTTGTCACTCTTGTTGAAAATTTTGAAACCATCATAGTAGGATTACCATTATTTTCTGTGTCAGCTGAATAATAAATACATAATGTATAAGATTCTTGTGAATTGATTCCCTCAAATACAAATTTATGTGCACTATCATAAATGCTAGTTCTTACATCTACATATTTTTCTGGAGTTATATTTTCTCCTTTAGAATTATAAAATTCAATTGTATAATCTTCACTATTTATAATCTTCCAAGTATCATAAATAGTCACAGTAAATTCAACATAATCATCATCACTATAAATAGAACTTCTTACATTAAATACTGGATTACTTAATTTTCTTAAATTAAATACATAATCACCTGGATTTTCAAGTTTAATTTCATGATCTCCATCATCTGAATTAGTAATAACAATTGGTTGAATTATCAATTCATAACTATCTCCAAAAACAAATGGTCCTCCTGGATTACATGGAACTTTTACTGTCATAAGTTCAGTAAATCTTGTACTACTTGGAATTGTTATATCCATTAGTTCTTTATCATAATTTCCAGTTTCAGGATTACGTGTTAATTTATATAATTTATACTCAATTTTATCATAACCTACTAATTTACCTAATCTATACGTAAATACCAAATTCTTTTCATCGTATTTTACGAAATTATAATTAAGACCAATATTAGTAATTGGAACAGATGTCAAAGTATCAAAATAATATGTCCTTCCTTCAACATCTTTGTCTAAATCATATAAATAATGCTTTTCATAATCACCGTTTTTATTCTTTAAATTAGCATATATTTTTATTGCATATCTCTGATTTGGTAATAAACCATCAACATCAAAACCAGAATCAAATTGATCTACAGTAAATGAAACAGTTTTTAATAAATCCATTTTAGTTGCATATTCATCTGTTTCATAAATTTCTGCATACATTTCATTATTTTCTAATTCAGAATGTTCAAAGCCAAACATAGATCCTTTAATTAAAACATCTCTAATTCCAGGAACAAGTGTTGATTTACCTTCTTCATCACTTAAACGAATTCCGGGTATTAATTGATCAAATACAAATGAACTTTCTCCAGAAGATACAGCCCTATTCACAGATAATCCCTTAGGTAAATAATAAGTATAATTATAAGAAATACCTTGCCTATCAGGAATAAAAGGAATAATTAAATTATAATTATTGGTAAAACTATTAAATTTAATTTCTTTTTTACCAATCTCTTTACTAATCAAACTACCCATTGCAATCTTTCCATTATTATATAAACTTTGATTATAATTAATATAATAATAATCACCAATTCCACTATTATATTCATTTCCAAGAGATTGCAAAGCAAAAACATCTCCAGGTAAATCAAAACCTATACGTTCATCATCATAGTAAACATCAACTAACATATTTACTTTTTTACCTCTGAAAGCAGCAATTTCATACAAATCTACAATTGCGAGATTACTATCAGAAATAACTCTATAATCTTTAACTACTTTTTTACCATCACACTCAAAAGTAATCTTTAAACCAGCAATCTTTTGATATAAATAATTAGATCTATCATAACCAGCAATAGAAATAAGAGCCCTATTCGTTTCCATATCTAGAGTATAAGAATATTCATTGTCATATCTCGGATTTGCAAAATACTGAAATAAAACCTCTTTATCACTTATAGAATCAGCTTTCTTAATTAATGCCTGAGAAGCATAAACATATAAAAAACTTGAATGTAAATTATCTAATGTTACCTCCTCATAAGTACTAGTCTTTTTTACCCTAGAGGAACTAACTGGTTCTAGTGTTTCTTTTGAAGTACCAACTTTAGCAAAAAATTCATCTTTATACAAAGCATTATCAACATCATTAAGTGTATATTTTAATGTTATTTCTCCGATATCAGAAGAAGAAGGATAAGTAGTAATAATAGCTTCCTGCTTAGGAACTTCAATAACTTTTGATTTTAATATAACATCTTCTTCAACTGGATAATGAGTCAATTCATCACCATCACCAAGTTTTAAATATGCCTCATAAGTGAAATAATAATTATGTCCCCTTCGTAAATCAGTATCTTCCGTATCATATGGAGTACCATAATCAAAATATATTTCAGTAAAATCAATAGTACCATCAGCACTAACAACATACCTAAAATCGGCATTTTCAATTTTTTTCTTAGTATCTGCATCATACACATGATAATCAATATATTTAGCATAACGTCTAGTATTATCGTATAGTGCCTTAATCTTAATGCCTACAATAGTATTACCATCCAAATTAGGATCTTGATGCTCTGAATCAGCATTTCTGTTTCTTATATATTGATATTCAATTGCATCATCAGTATCCACAGGATTATCAGGTGCTAAATTATTAATCTTAACAGTATACACATTGTTAATTATTTCTATAGGATTCTTAAAATCAGAATAATCATACGCCTCAGATATAAGTATAGTTATATATTCACTCTTAATATCAGAATTTGAAAGTCCGAAAAATGAAGGAGATAATGCAAATCCTTTATCATAATAGTCTTTCTTTAAATCACTATAATATTCACGTAAATCTCTATCAACAAGTTTTAATGTTTTAATTATCTTTCCATTTACGCTTCTTCCTTCAAAAACAGTAAAAGTAATACCAGTTAAAGTTTTTGCCTCAAGAGTATTATCATACCCTATTCCTTGCATTAACTGTGCAGAAATCTTAAAAGCTAATGTAGGACTTTCAACAGAAGAAAAAGTAGCTTGTATAGGATTTGTTGGATTAGTCACTACCGTAACACTTCCAATATAATAAGAATCAATTATTTCATTTCCATCCTGAAAATCAACAGTTCCATAAACAGCTATATTATATGATTCATTCTGTCTTAAATTATTAATATCAATTGGAATAACCAGATTACCCTCAGTATTAAATTGTTTTGTTGTTCCAATAGAATTTGTATATACAATTTTCATTTTTTTAGTTAAATCAATTGTATTAGCTAAATCAGTTATTAAAATTGTTCCTTTTATTCTTTCAAAAGTTACCTCTTCAGGTCTCCAAGTTAAATAAGCACCTTCAACTCCATCTAACTGCATAGTACCACTTAATGGAGTAACATACTCAATATATTTTTCATTATCATAAAATTCAGTAACAACACGATAAATATATGGTACACCTCTTTGAAGTGATTTTCCATCAACATCAACATCAACAGATCCCTTAGCTTTCTTTTCAATCACTTTAACAGGTTGTGCATTTTCATTATAATTTCTAGCATCATATATTTCATATAAATAAGACTCTATTCCATTATCAGGATCCTTTATATTATTAAGTGTTAAAGAGAAAGTACTACTTTTCTTATCTATAGAAAAGGATACATTTCCAAAAGTTGGTCTTGATTTTAATGTCTTAAAACTAGTTTCAATATTATTTTCAGCACCAATTACATAATTATCATATAGAATATTATCAATTAATATTCCATATTTTGTATTTCTATCTAAATCAGTAAAAAGGGCAGAATAACCTGTACCTTTTTTTGCAGTCTCTGCATCAACAACCTTTTCTTCAAGAACTTCACCATTTTTATTAAGTAATGAAATATTACAACTTTTTACTTTTGAGTAACCATCAAATTTAACATTAAAAGATACTTCATTACTTGTTACATATTCTTTTTCAAGATTAATTCCAAGTGATTCAGTAGTAAACAATTGTGATATCACATCTGAAACATATTCAACATCATCTCTTGTATAACTAACTCTAGTAGTTAAACTATATGTTAAATTAGGTTCCAAATTAGGAACTTCTATATCTATACTATATTGACCACTTTCAAATGTCTCTTCATAAACATGTTTTCCTGTAGCATTTTCTGTAACCATTACAATTGTCTTACCTCTCATCAAAGAATCCGGATCCTTTATTTTTATACTAGCATTCATCATATTTGACGAAATTTCAATATCTTCAATTGTAGCAGTAGGAACAGTAGAAGATTTTTCATCAACTGCAACTTCTTCTCCAATAGTTGTTTCCCCACCTGCAACCGAATCACCACCATTATTAATGCTTTCAGAATTTTCATTTTTATCATTATTAATGATATTTCCAAATTCATCATATTGAACATCTTCATCTTTAGTTTCTTCTTTTTCTTCAACATATTCAGAAATATTTATATTATCTTGTGAATTAATTATCATTTGATCCAATGTAAATATAGGTTCTTTATCTTTTAAAATATAATGATTATCAAGTTTTAAAACAATACCTTCCCCAATAACCAAATAATTGTCTTTTCCAATCGTTTGAACATTTACTTTTTTATTATCAAGTCTTACAACTTCTTCATCAATAATACTTAATTCAATATAGTTATCACCAACTTCAACTTCTCTACTATCATCTAGTCTTAATTTCATTCCATCGGCAACAATTAAATACTTATTAGTATCAGACTTAACAATAAACCTTTTAAATTTTATAATATTATTTAAATTTTCTAATGAATAATAAGATTCTTTTTTTTCTAACAAATTATTTTGAAAAATATTATAATATTTTAAATCGTTACTCAATATATCATCTATACTTACAATAACAGCTTTTTTTAAAACTCCAATTGAATCATTTTCATAATGAACAAAAGAAGAAATAGGTACCCTTGTATTTTTACCTTCTGTATTCGAAAAAACAATATTATCATCATAAGATTTAGAATATTTAGTTTCAGCATTAAAATAAGAAATCTGAGCATTATTATCAACATTTCCTGTTAACTTTTGACTATTGATAATATAACCTGATTCCTTCAACACTTGAACATTCTTATTGTTTTTTTCAATTGCAGCATAAAACATAACACCAGTAATAATCAAAAATAAAACCACAATAACCATTATTTTACTCTTCATAATTTCACCATAATCCCATATTATCTTATACATAATGATTATAAATAAAAAGCAAAAAATTATCAACAGATTTTCATAAAAAAGGACATTTTTGATAGAAGAACCTTTCTATTATTCTATCAAAAAAGGACAAACATGTGGAACTTCATGAACAAAAGTCCTATTAATAACTCTTTCTTGTACCCCTTCATTCAATGGTTGTTGAAAATTAGTTTGATTCATCATCCCACTGCTTGGCATCATAGTAACATCAACATCCATATCATTTTGAATAGTATTATTATTTCCTGTAATAGTAGAATCCACATTAACGTCTTGATAAAAACTATTATTATACATATCAATACCTCCTAAAGTATTGTATGATAAAACAAACATTTATGAAACAAAAAAAAAAGATATAAGCAATATCTTAACTAGTTTATATTACACTTATATCCTTGTTCTTCAAGACCTTTTTTAGTTGCCTCTGGAGTACTCATCTTAGATAGAACATTTTTAGCAATTTTATCAACATCTAAAGTAGCAGAAACATGTAAATTTTTATCATTTCTTTTATGCTTACAATCTGTAAAAGCGCTTTTATACTCACTCATTGAATCTTTAACAAGAGAACACCAATCTTGTTTATCAACATATGATAACGATTCTTCTGGATAACTAGACAAATCCATATCGTAAGAAAAATCCATAGTGCTAATTGTATTTCCATCAAATCCAACATTAAAAATAATATCAACACCATTTGAAGATTGAGTACATTTCAATGTAGACTTCTTTCCACACCCGGTAACAAAAACTGCTAAAATTACTATAGAAAAAATAAGCAAAAAATTTTTTCTCATCAAAATACCTCCTATAAGATTATACTACCACTAATATAATAAAAACACAATATTTAAAAAGGCAATTTAAAATTTCCATTAGTAACTTGTTTCATCATTTTTTTCATTTGATCAAATTGTTGCAGTAACTGATTAACTTCTTGAACAGAAGAACCACTTCCTTTAGCAATTCTAGTCTTCCTACTTGCCTTTATAATAGATGGATTTCTTCTTTCCTTAGGAGTCATAGACAAAACAATTGCTTCAATATGAGCCATTTGTTTAGGATCAACCTTAATGTTAGTTAATCCCATTTTCTTAGCACCAGGTAACAATTTAATTAAATTTTCAATAGGTCCTAATTTTTTCATTTGCTTCATAGTAGATAAAAAATCTTCTAAATCAAATTTTCCTTCTTGCATACGTTTAGCAGCTTTTTCTGCCTCTTTCTCATCGATAGACTCAGTAGCTTTTTCAACTAAAGAAATAATATCTCCCATTCCAAGAATTCTTCCAGCCATACGCTCTGGATCAAAAGAATCCAAACCATCAAGCTTTTCAGAAACACCAATAAACTTAATTGGAACATGAGTTAAATGACGAACAGATAAAGCCACTCCGCCTCTTGTATCACCATCTAATTTTGTCAATACAACACCAGTTAAAGGTAATTGATTATGAAATCCAGTAATAACATTAATAGCATCTTGACCCATCATAGAATCAATAACTAATAATGTTTCATCAGGATGAATAGTAGACTGAATATTATCCAACTCTTCCATTAAATTTTCATCAATATGAAGTCGTCCAGCAGTATCAATTAAAACATAATCAAATTTATTATCTTTAGCATAAACAATTGCATTTTGAGCAATTTCAACAGGATTTTTTTTCCCTTCCTCAAACACATCAATATTTAATTGTTTGCCCAATTGAACTAATTGGTCAATAGCAGCAGGTCTATAAACATCACAGGCAACTAACAATGGTTTTTTATGATGCTTTTTTCTTAAATAATTAGCAATTTTAGCAATAGTGGTAGTTTTACCTGATCCCTGTAAACCAACTAGCATCAAAGTAGCAGGTTTCCCTTCTAAATTTAGTGGACTACTTTCCCCACCTAATAATTCAGTTAATTCATCTTTTACAATTTTAACAAATAAATCACCTGGATTAATACTAGAAACCACTTCCTCACCTAAAGCTTTTTCCTTAACAGAAGTAGTAAACTCCTTAACAACAGTATAATTAACATCAGCTTCCAACAATGCTAATCTAATTTCACGCATCATATCAGAAATATTATCTTCAGTAATTTTTCCATATCCTTTTATCTTATGAATAGCATTTTGTAAACGATCGCCCAAACTTTCAAACATATTCTTCACCCATAAATATTGTACCAAATAAGAGGAATGAAGTCCATTGATAAATAAAATATATAAAAAAAGAATCCTAAAAAGGAATCTTTTTAATCACTAAAATCATTCTCAATATCATCTTCATCAACCAATTCAATCAAAGGAGAACCACTATCATCAATTAAAATGGGCTCATTATAGGATATCCCCTTGTTAACATTAACTTCAGAAATTTCAGCTAACCCACTGCTTGGACTATTGCTCACTGGCGCAATAGCAGTAGGTCCAGCCATAGGTGAAGTTGGTTGCCCATTATCCCCTGAAGAAGTAGTAGAACTATTCATCACGATAAATGAATCATCAAATTTTTCATCCACATCATCAGAATTAGAAGAAATAGACTTAGATGGAGAATTATTATCTGATGGTGTTGCAGCTACAATAGATAAACTTGGATTTTCCTCTAATTCATTGCTATTATTTATAGAATTATTATTACTTAGCTGACTATTTTCAGAAGATGCTGCAGTTGATGTTGTTGCTGTTGGAGATGGAGTAGCAATATTATCAGTTACGATAGATAAGCTTGGATTCTCTGATTGAGAAACCATAACAGGAACAGTGCCATAATTAGTATTAGCAACTAAATTTTGAGAAACATTCATAGTATTTTGTGGCATTTTTGCATTATTAACAGCACTATTTGAAATTCCATTAGATGAACCATTCCATATAGTAACTACATCACAGTTTCCAGAAAGTGGTGCAGGATTAGGCATTTCCATTTTTATTACTAAAGGTATTTTAAAACCAAGACCAAATCCTAAACAAGTTCCTGACTGTAAAGCTTTTTGTTTTTCTATAATCTCATCTGTAATATGAGGAACCATTTTACGAATATAATCTACATCCATAGGGTGATTAATTTTAAAAATCAAAAAATTAGTACATTGGGAAATAACAGTATCACTAATTTCAACAGGTCTTTGCGAGATCAAACCAAGTATCACTCCATACTTACGACCTTCTTTTGCAATTCTCTCAAAAATATTATAACCAAATAAGAAACGATCATGATCACTTTGAATATAACGATGAGCTTCCTCCAGAACAATATGGAAAGGAATGCTACCACGCATTTTTAGTCCTTTACAAAAATCAAAAATTAATCTTGAATAAATCTTAGTTAAAACTTTAGCAAAATCATCATCTATGTCATTTAAATTTATATTAACAATTTGATACTTTTTTCCATTTGTTATCAACAATGAAGATAAATAAGACTCTAAAGAAACATATTCTTTAACATCAAAATATTTAGCATTATCACCAACCAATAAAGAATGTAATCTAACTCTTAATGTAACAGAATCACCATATGTTTGTTCATTTCTAAGCCATCCTTCACTAATTAATGTAAAGTTAAGAGCCTTTTCTAATGTATTTAAATCATAAAAAACTCCTGTATGTGGTTCGTAATCATCATACTCTTCCTTAATAAAAGAATTAAGATATTCATTCATTAATACACTTTCAGTAAAATTACCAGAATTATC
The DNA here is from genome assembly GCA_947165475.1 of uncultured Caryophanales bacterium. Lineage (GTDB taxonomy): Bacteria > Bacillota_I > Bacilli_A > RF39 > UBA660 > UBA3789. The sequence goes on from CAMVAN010000001.1 coordinate 29,063, forward strand.
AATCAAAAAACACTCTCTAAATTTACGAACATATCCTATTCCTTGAACAGGAGCCTCCATATTAAACTCATCTGTAGAACAACTTGCTAAAATCGAAAAAATTTCATTACGTTTGTTAGGAGCAGTCTCATTTGTATACAAAATAGTCATAATAGCTTTAGCAATCAAATGATTCTTATAAGAATTTGAATCAATATCATTTTGACTAAAAACCAAAGCAAGTTTAAGCATTCTCTCAATAATAGGTAATTGAGAATGACTTGTACATTGAAGTAAAAGAGCTAAGTCATCTTTATTTAACAAATATACAGGTAATCTTAACTTTTCACCAATACCATCAGTTTCATTTGTACTTAAATAACGATAATTATATTGACTATTAATCTGATTTAAATTAGAAAACGCATTGTAATATTCACCAGAAGAATCAAAAATAAATATATTAGCTTTATATGGATTTAATCTCTCATCATGAAACATATTTTGAAATAAACGAGTAGTACCACATGATTTACCTGACCCAGTATTACCAAATATAGCAAAATGATTACTAAAAAAGCTATTTACATCCAAAAAAACAGGAAAATCATTGTAAAATGGACTAACTCCTAATTTCATATAACCATCAACATCCGAACCTGTTATCAAAGGTATTTCGCTCTGTTCAATAACCCGAATCTTAGCATCTAAAGATGGCTTACGAATCGTACCACCAATTAATCTATCATTAACAATTTCTCCCAAAAAACGAGCTTTTACCAAGTTTCCATCCAAATCATCAACTTCACCTAAAATTTTTTTAGTATCATCTTCAAAAACTAAATGTAAATTCATTAAATTCATTGTAACTTCAGCGTTATCCAATAACTTAATGGTACATGAATCATCACTAATATAGGTTATTCTGTCAAACATAACTATCCCTCTTATTCTTTCACTACTATATAAAAATTATACAAGTAAATACAATCTTTTTCAAGAAAAAAATACTACAATTAAGTAGTAAATTAATATCAGGTACAAAAATTACTTATTAACCCTTTTTTTAGAATACTCATCACCTTTTTTTGTTTTTTCTATCTCTTCAATAGATTCAATTTTATGAAGAATATTTTGAGCACCATCTGAATAAAAATCTTTTCTATGCCCTAATGCATATTTAAAAAGATCTCTTTCATCATTATTATAATTAGTATAACGATGTAATATCCAATCTTCAATATTATCATCAATTATAATATTATCCATATAAATTAATTGAAAAATTGGTGAATTATAATCTTCTCCCAAATCCTCTGCTCTTTCAATTGCGTATAATACAAAAGAAGAATTATTTTGAGGCTCAATATCGAAAAAAAACAATTTAATTATATTATAATAATCTTTTAATTCAAAATCCTCTTTCTTAGCAAATCTACTGATAATTGCATCTAATGCCTTAAATCTTAAACAAATTTTTTCAGCTCTAAATATATTATCAACAGTCACTCCATATTTTTCAAAATCATCATCAGTTACTTTTCCAGCAATAGTTTCTAATATATCTTCAATAAAATAATACTTATGGGAAAAATCCATTCTTTTTAATCTAGGAATAGTTTCTAATAATTGAATAGTAAATTCTGTTATAAACTTCTCATATTGTTCATTAGATAATTCACCTTGTCCTTTTTTATCTTTTAAATAATCTATCAAACTATTATGATATTTATTACAATAACTTCTTATATTCCAATAAAAAACATCACTAAAATTACATTTATTAAATTCTTGAAATATCCTATCTTTAGATAAAGACAACAGCTCACTACTCCTTAAGAGAGCCTTATCAAAATTACGAAATTCATCTACTAATTCAATATCTTTTAACTCTTTTTCTATCTCAGAATAGATCTCCACTAATAAATAATTATTAATTATTCCAAAAGAAGAATAATCACGATAATTATTATCATACATACAAGTAGAAATAATCTTTTTTAAAATTATATTTAGTTCATCTTTATAAATATTTTCAGCATTTTTTTCGCTTGCTTCATTTAAAGTATAATTAGAGGATAATAAATTGAATACAGAAACAGAAATATCATTATCTATTAAACTATACTGTATTTTCTTCATACTTTCATTTAAGCCATCATCTGAATCATAATACTTATTTTGAACTAAAAAATATGATAATAAACTATTATAATAATCTAAAAAAACTCTATATTTTTTTATTTCTTCTAATAAATTATTTTTTTCTTCTAAACTTATTTCTTTTAATTCCATTCTATTACTCCTAAATATATTTTCCCTTTATTATAATTATTAAATAGAATTAGTCAATAAAAAAAATATATATTTAAATAGTATTTTATATAATCTCCTCTAATTCTTTCTTCAAAGAATCATTATCTATCTTAGATAAAACACTTAATATAATATTTTTTTTCTTTAAAAGCATTAATTTTTCTTCATATTCCTCTAATTTTAAAATAACAGAATGAACTTGATTAAAAATAGCATTTCTACTCACTCCATAGTCTTCTGCCATTTCAGAAAAACTCAAATTATTACAATAATAATCCTCAAAATACTTTTTTTGTTTATCAGTTAGTAAAGAACCATAAATATCATACAAAGAATTATAATAAACAACTGAATCCATTTAAAACACTCCAATAATTCCAATAACTAAAACAATTATACCAAAAATTAAGTAATATAATGTAAGCTTTTCTTTTTGAAAAATTTTTTTATTATTATAAGCCATAATCATCAAATCTATTCCCATAATAATCTCAAAATAAGGAAAGATATTATGATTCATAATACTAACTATTGCTAAAACAAGAACAATTATAGTGCAAAGAGCCTGCAAAAAAGCTCCTAAAATATTAAACTCATGAATTTTATTTTTTTTCTTCAAATTACATCATATCCTTAAATAGACCATATATATATTTTTCAATGTCAAATGTTTGTAAATCATCCTTAGTCTCACCAAGTCCAATAAATTTAACAGGTAACCCAACTTCTTCTTTTATTGCTAGAACTATTCCACCTTTAGCAGTTCCATCTAGTTTTGTTAAAACAATCCCAGTAATATTTGTAATTTCCTTAAAGGACTTAGCTTGGCTAATTCCATTTTGTCCAGTAGTAGCATCAATCACAAGTAGAGTCTCACAAGCCCCACCATCTACTAAACTATCGATTACTCTATTAATTTTCTCTAACTCTTTCATTAGATTAACTTTATTTTGAAGTCTTCCTGCAGTATCAACTAACACAACATCATATTTTTCATCTTTAGCTTTACAAATACCATCATAAACTACACTAGCAGGATCGCTATCCTCTTTACCAAAAAAGCCAACTTCTACTTTTTCACTCCACTCCTGTAGCTGCATAACTGCTCCCGCACGAAAAGTATCGGCTCCAACTAATAAGACTTTTTTTCCCTCATCCTTTAATTTATTAGCAATCTTTCCAATTGTAGTCGTTTTTCCAACCCCATTAACACCAATAAACAAAATGACTGACAAATCACTTTCATTAAATAAAATTTTACTACTTAAAACATCATCATTAACATATATAATAAACAATTCATCTACAATTATTTCTTTTAAATCAGATGGATTAGTAATATTTTCATGATTAACTCTTTCTCTTAATCGATCAATAAAATCCATTACTGTTTTAACACCAATATCAGCCATAATTAAAATTTCTTCCAACTCTTCGAAATATTCATCAGTAATTTTACTATACTTATTAGTAAGATTAGCTAACTTAGAAACAAACCCTTGACGAGTCTTAGACAATCCTTTTTCATATATCTTAACAGACTTTCTTTCTTCCTCTTTTTTCTTTCTACTAAAAAGAAAACCTTTTTTCTTTTTGTTTTCTTCTTTTTTATTATCTATTATTATATTTTCAACAATCTCTTCTTCAGCCTCTACTTCCTCTGTCTCATCTTCAACAGCCTCTTCTTCCTCTATCTCATCTTCAACAGTCTCTTCTTCAGCCTCTTCTTCCTCTGCTTCTTCTTCAGTAGTCTCTTCTTCTTCAGCCTCTTCTTCCTCTGCTTCTTCTTCAACAGTCTCTTCTTCAGTAGTCTTTTCTTCCTCAGCTTCTTCCTCAACAGTCTCTTCTTCAGTAGTCTCTTCTTCATCATAAGACTTAAACATACTTTTTATTTTACTAAATAATCCCATTAACTATCACCTAAGAATTATTATATCAAATTTTTCAACAAGAAATCAATTATATTCTTTCTACCATACTAAACACCATATTAAAAAACATTGACAATTAAAAAGAAATAATATAAAGTAAAGAACAATTTCTATTAATGAATTCAACTAAAAAAGATTGTATTTTAGGGAGGCAAAATATGAATATTAATTATGTTGATAAAGAAGTACAATTAAAATTATGTAATTTATTCTTGATACCCAAAAAAAAGACATTTATAGATATCTTGTTAAAAAGAGAATCAATAAATGAAGAGCAAATTTATCAAATAGATAAATACTTAACATCTCTTTTTAAACAAATGGGATATGAAAAAGATATAGAAATAAGTAATTATGATGATAAAAAAATAAATGGAGAGTTAAAAGATACTAATATAACTTTTCAAATGTCTATAAGTGAAAACAATAGATTTACAATAGACACAATTGAAAAAGATGATACAAATTACTATTATAATTATTATTATATTTATTTTGTTAATACAACATATGATGAAAAAAAATATAGAAATATAAAATTAAATAAATATAAAAGTATACATAAAAGCTTAATAAAAACAACTATAAAATTTGATTTAAACGAAGAAGATAACTATTTCATAATGATAAAAAGAAAAGAAAATGTATTAGATTGTAGTATGTATTATTCAAATAAAATAACTCTTAAGAAAGAATGTTTAGATGATTATTTTAATAAATTAGAACCAGGTAAAAGCATATTTCAAATATATAATGATATAATAAAACTAACAGATTTAACAATTGAGGAGCTAAACCACTTCCATATTTGCAAAAAGAAAAATATTAGACAGAATGATAATCAAGAATACATATCATTTAATGATGGTAAATTAGCTTGCTTAGGAGCAGCAAAAGATGGTACAGGGTATGATATAAGAGACGGAAAATATAAAATTATAACAAAAGATACAAATAGTCTAAATAAGTATAATATAGAATTTGAAGAAAATAATGCTATTTTAACAATAAACAATAATAAATTTTTAATACCACTAGATATACTTACATATTCGAATTCAGATTTTACAAACAGAATAGAAACATACAGAATAGGAAGTGCTATTGAAAAGCAATTAGCAATGAGAAAGAAAGATATTCCAAAGTAAATATCTTTTTTATTTTTACAATAAAAAAAGAAATAGTGAAAGGGAATAGACAAAATCTATTTTTTATTGTATAATTTCATAGTTAGTTCTAAAAACTTAAAAAAGAAAGGAGTAAATATGAACAATAAAAAAACCAATGAAACAAAAATAATTGTTTTAGGTGGTTTAGGAGAAGTCGGAAAAAATATGTATTGTGTAATGCACAATGATGCTATTGTTATTATTGATGCCGGGGTAAGCTTCCCAGAAAGTGAATTAATGGGAGTGGATTATGTTCTACCAGATTTTACATTTTTAAAAGAAAATGAAGATAAAATCAAAGCATTGTTAATTACACATGGGCATGAAGATCATATAGGAAGTATTCCCTTCCTTCTACAAACTATTAATATTCCAGCAATATATGCACCAAATCATGCCAAAGAATTAATTGCTGTAAAATTACAAGATAGGAATATTCGTTATGATAATTTATTTGTATATACGGATAAAACAAAACTTAAATTTAAAGAAATCGAAGTAGAATTTTTTAGAATCACTCACTCCATTCCAGATTCACATGGAATAAGCTTAAAAACCCCAGATGGAAGAATAGTTACAACCGGAGATTACAAATTTGATTTAACTCCAATTGGTCCAATGGCTGATTTATACAAAATGGCAAAATTAGGAGAAGAAGGAGTTGATTTATTAATTGGTGATTCAACAAATGCGCTTAACGAAGGTTTTTCAAATAGTGAATCAGTTGTAGATGAAACCTTAAATGAAATGTTTGCAAAATGCAAAACAAATAGAATTATCATAGCAACATTTGCTTCCAATATTTATCGAGTAAAACATATTTTTGAAACCTGTTATAAAAATAAAAGAAAAATATGTATTTTTGGAAGAAGTATGGAAAATAATATTAACATTTCCCTAAATGGTGGATATATAGATCACAAAGAACTATTAATTTCACCTGAAGAAGCCAATAATTTAAAACCAAATGAAGTTGCAATATTATGTACAGGAAGTCAAGGAGAACCTTTAGCAGCTCTATCAAGAATTGCAAATGGAACACATAAGCAAATAAAATTAAGACCCGATGATGTAGTAATATTCTCATCATCTGCTATTCCAGGAAATGCACTAAGTATTTCAAAAACAATCAATAAATTATACTTAAAAGGAGTTAAAGTTTACACAAATAATGTTCTTCAAGATTTACATACATCAGGCCATGCAAATGAAGAAGAAATAAAATTAATGATTAGATTAATAAAACCAAAATATTTAATGCCATTCCATGGAGACTATAGAATGCTAAAAAAACAAGCAAATATAGGAATAAATTGTGGAATCCCAAAAGAAAATACATTTATATTAAAAAATGGTGATACATTAGTTTTAAAAAACCACATAATAACTCGAGGAGATAGTAAACCAGGAGCAGATATTTACGTTGATGGAAACAGAATCGGAGAAATAGGAAGCGCAGTAATAAAAGATAGAAAAATAATGTCCAATGATGGTATATTAGTAGTAATAATTAATGTTGATATGAAAAAAAGAGAATTACTTATAAAACCAAATATAACAACAAGAGGTTTTATTTTAGTAAATGAAAATGAAGAACTAATTCATAAAATTGAAAATAAAGCAGAACAAACAATACAAAATGCATTATCAAATCCTAAATCAACCTTTGCAACCCTAAAATCAGATATTACAGATGCATTATATCCGTTAATAAACAACTTAACTGGAAGGAAACCTATAATATTACCTGTAATAATAGACATAAAAAGGGAAAAAAACATCATATCCGATAATAATAATGATTAGCAATTAATTCTTTAGTGTGGTATAAATCACTATGAAAAAATAAAGAAAGAGAAAAGTAAAAAACTCTTTCTTTTTTATTTGGAATTAACAATAGAATCTGATATTGTTCCCATGTAATAGAATTTAAATTAAAGGTAAAAATAGGAAAATTTAAATAAAACCTTTTCATGAAATGAATATTTTCTCGAGTATATAGTTTACTATTACCATAATAATAAGAATAATAATCAGCATATTTTTGAAAAACATTATCATATAACAATTCATTTTCATATGCTTTTTTTCCAATATTCCAAAATAAATATAATTTTGAACAACTCATCAATATCACCTCCTAATATATTATTCTTATAAAACAAAAAAAATCTAATAGAAACTAATAGACTTTTTTATTATTTTTTTGTAAAATACCCTGGTAAATTATCTTTACCATCTATCCTTGCATATTCATCATCTATTTTATTTGAATCATACGTTGTTCCATTTCCACCAACTAATTTTATATCATTTTAAAACATAAAACATATATTGCATATTTTTTACATTTGAACTATCAAAGTTACTTAAATCAATTTTTTCTGCCATAGAATAATAGAACATAAAACATAAAAAAAACAATAAAATATAAAAATATATATCAAAAAGATTGAACTATTATAAAAAAGATATAAAGACCAATAATAATTTATAAATATAATAATAAGAAAAAAAAGAAGCTATTTTGCTTCTTCTATAGCCCTTGTTTCACGAACAACAGTAATTTTTATTGTTCCGGGATATTTCATATTAGCTTCAATTTTCTCTTTTATTTCACGAGCTATACGATGAGATTCTAAATCATCAACATCATCCGGTTTAACAACAACTCTTAATTCACGTCCAGCTTGAACCGCATAAGTTTTATCAACACCCTTTATCTCATTACCAATTTCTTCTAATTGAGATAAACGCTGAATATAATTTTCTAAAGAATCATTTCTAGCTCCTGGTCTAGAAGCAGATAAAGCATCCGCAATTGCAACAATAACAGAAATAACTGAAGTAGCAGGAACATCTCCATGATGAGACGCAATAGCATTTATAACAACTTCATTTTCCTTGTATTTCTTAGCAATATCAACACCAATATCTACATGGCTACCCTCAACTTCATGATCAATTGCTTTTCCTATATCATGTAATAGTCCAGCTCTCTTTGCCAACGCAACGTTCTCACCAAGTTCTCCAGCAATAATTCCAGATAACTCAGCAACCTCTTTTGAATGCTGTAATGCATTTTGACCATAGCTTGTACGAAAATGTAATTTACCAATTATTTCAATCAATTCTGGATCAAATTTTGTAAGCCCTAATTCAAAAGTTGTATTTTGACCAAACTCAATTATTTTTTGTTTAATTTCTTTACAAGTTTTATCATATAATTCTTCAATTCTAGTTGGATGAATTCTACCATCTTTAATTAAGTTTTCTAATGTAACTCTAGCAATTTCTCTTCTTAAAGGATCAAAACTTGATAAAACTACAGCTTCAGGAGTATCATCAATAATCAAATCAACACCTGTAATTGCCTCAATAGTACGAATATTTCTACCCTCTCGTCCAATAATTCTTCCTTTCATTTCATCATTTGGTAAGTCAACAACAGTAACAGTTTGATCACTAGCAATATCTGCAGCATATCTTTGCATAGAAGAAATAATCATTTCTCTTGCCCTCTTATCAGCTTCCAACTTTGCTTCATTTTCCGCTTCACGAATATACTCAGATATCTCCTTAGACATGCTCTCCTTAACCTTACTCATAACAAGTTCTCTAGCTTTTTCCTTACTAAACTTAGAAATTTTTTCCAATAAATCTAGTTGTTCCTTTTTTATTTCTTCCACTTTACTTTTTTCTTCTTGAATTTCATCTTGTTTTAAAGAAAGTTTATTTTCGCGTTCATCTAAAGCAGTCTCACGTTTTTGATACATCTCATCACGTTTATCAATACTAGCTTCTCGTTGTAACAATCTATTTTCACTTTCTTTTAGCTCTTCTTTTTTCTCACGAATCTCTTTATCCAATTCCATCTTTGCTTTATGAGCTTCTTCTTTTTGTTCTATTGCAGCATCTCTTTTAAGTTTTTCAATTTCTTTTTTAGCTTGAGCAATCATAATTTCAGCTTTTTTTGATGCCAAATTACTACGTAAAGAATTAACTATAAAAGAAACTACAAATCCTATAATTAAACCAATAATAACAAGTAAAATGGAGAATAATAAGTTATTCATATATTCCTCCATTCTAGATTAATCGATTACCACTAATCTAGTTCTATTTTAGTTGGATTTTAAACCCTTGTCAAGTAAAACAAAAATCAGATGAAATCAAATAAATAAAAATTATATAAAATAATTTTTAATAACATCATAATCAGAATAAGGTATTTTTTTATTTTCAATTGCCATATAATTATCTCTTCCTTTTCCAATTACTAAAACAGTACTATTGTCATTTGCTATAGAAAGAGCATATTCAATAGCTTCCTTTCTATTTTTTATTCTAATATAATTTTTATTATCACCCACCATCTGATTAATAATATCATCTACATCTTCATATCTAGGATCATCCATAGTAAAAATGGCAACATCACTATTATCAATAATCATTTGACCAATTATTGGTCTCTTATCCTTATCTCTACCACCAGCTGCCCCAGTAACAACAATTAAACTATCATTTTTATAAGCATCTAAAATACTATCTACAGCATGAATTGTATGAGCGTAATCTAATACTATTTTAAATTTTTGTCCATAGTTTAATTCCTCACATCTACCTTTTACTCTATTCAACTTTTTTATTTTTTCAATAATAAGACCTTCATCAATTCCAGCATTTCTCGCAATTAAAAAAGCTAAAACAACATTATAAATATTAAACTTTTCAAAAAAAGGAGACAATATTTCAATATTTTTATTATTAAATTTATCAACCAAAACGATTAATAAAAAATTATCTTTTTTTTCAACTTTTTTAATACAAAAATCACACATTTTTGAAAACCCATACGTATAATATTTATTTTTTATTAAAATATTTTTTAAGTTTTTATCATCTCCATTAATTAACACTATTCCATCATCTTGAACAAAATCTACAATCTTCAACTTACATTTTAAATAATTTTCAAAAGACCCATGAACACTCAAATGATCACCTGTAACATTAGTTATACCAACAACTTTAAAACAAAAATCTTTTATTCTATCATGTAGTAAAGCTTCACTAGATACTTCCATAGACACATTTTTTATATTATTTTTTTTTATTTTATCTAAACTATCATATAGTTCAGATATACAAGGAGTCGTATTGGACAAAGGATACTCTTCACTACCTATAACTAGTCCATTTGTCCCTATATATGCACAAGAATCAATAAGCTGACTAACAATAAAAGCAGTAGTAGTTTTCCCATCTGTCCCAGTAATACCATAAAAATTATAATTATCTAAATCTATATCATAATATTTTTTACATAAATCATTGTAATAATCATTAATATTATCCACAATAATATGTGGAAAATCTATTTCTATTTTTCTATCAACAACTAAAAAAACACAACCATTAGCAATAGCTTCATTTATATATTTAAAATGATCAACATAATATCCACTTGTTGCAACAAAAATATACCCATCTTTTATACACTTATAATCATCAGTAATCCCATAAACATTAACATCTAAATCATAATTAATTATAGCATTTAATTTTTTCATAAATCCCTCCAATTAAATATATGATTTTTTTAACACACTAATTATCACAAAAAAAAGAAGTTATTAATCTTCTTTTCCTTTTTTAGAGTCCTTATCAGTAGATATTGCAATATCATAAAAATCACGAACCTTTTTCTCTAGCTCTTTACATAAATCAGGATTATCTTTTAGTAAAAGCTTTACATTTTCTTTTCCCTGTCCAAGTTTCTCACCTTGATAAGAATACCAAGCTCCTGTCTTTTCAACAATTCCTGCCTCACTTGCCAAATCAATAACTTCTCCCTCTCTAGATACTCCTTCACCATACATAATATCAACAACGCATGACTTAAATGGTGGAGCAACCTTATTCTTTACAACTTTGACATTTGTTTTATTACCAACCACTCCATCTCCCATTTTTAATTGTTCACTACGTCTTATTTCTAAACGAATACTAGAATAAAATTTTAATGCTCTTCCGCCAGTAGTCGTTTCAGGATTTCCAAACATAACACCAACTTTTTCACGTAATTGATTAATAAAAATAACTGTTGTATTAGTTTTACTAATAGTTCCATTAAGTTTTCTAAGTGCTTGCGACATTAATCTTGCTTGTAATCCAACATGAGAGTCACCCATTTCACCATCAATTTCAGCTTGTGGAACAAGAGCTGCAACAGAATCTATAACAATGATACTAATCGCTTCACTTCGAACTAACGCATCACATATTTCTAAAGCCTGCTCCCCAGTATCCGGTTGAGAAAGTAACAATTCATTAATATTAACTCCCAATCGTTCTGCATAAACTGGATCTAGAGCATGTTCTGCATCAATAAAAGCTGCTCTTCCCCCTAATTTTTGATGTTCAGCGATAGCTTGAAGAGCGAATGTAGTTTTTCCACTAGACTCAGGTCCATAAATTTCAATTATTCTACCTTTAGGATATCCACCAACACCTAAAGCAATATCTAGTGATAAAACCCCACTAGAAATAACATCAACCTTCATATGCTTATTATCCCCAAGCTTCATTATAGATCCTTTTCCAAATTGCTTTTCAATATCATTTAATACTTGTTCTAAAGCCTTATCTTTATCTTTAACAACTTCCTTACTTGCTGCCATAACAAATCCTCCCTCGTAAATAACTTACAAAATCATTGTATAATAACTTTATTATTTTTGCAATACCATTTTCGAACAAATGTTTTTTATAAATCACCAATATTTTAATATCAAAAATAAAAAACCTCTTACCAAAAAAGAGATTTTTAAAACTTTAAATACCAAAAATATATATTTTCATTTTTTTTCAAATAATAAGCCCTTATTTAAATGAAAATATTCAAAAGCACTTATAATAGATAAAATACAAGCCAAATATACTAGCAATAAATCAACTCTTAAACCAATAAATTCAAAGGGTATATTATAAAAAAATACTAATACGAGTCCAATCATCATAGAAGCAGTCTTATATTTACCAGATTTAATAGCAGCAACTACAACACCCTTACTTGCTGCCTGCATTTTAATAGCATCAACAACAATATCTCTAGTAATATAAATAACTGGAACAACAGGATTAATAAATCCATTAGTTGAAAGTAAAATTAAAATAGGATTTACTAAAACTTTATCAGCAATAGCATCCAACATTTTTCCTGTATCAGTAACCATATTATTCTTTCTAGCAAGATATCCATCTAAAAAATCGGTTAGACTTGCTATGATAAAAATAATACCAGCAATAATATATTTCAAATCAACAATGACTCCAGCAACTAAATAAGTAGGAAATTGTATTCCAAAACTAGAAAATGGTAGCCACAATAATAAGACAATAAATATAGTTAAAATCAAACGTAAAACCGTAATCTTAGTAGGTAAATTCATAAATATAATTCCTTTCTTCAAAACCTTTAAGTTCATCAACCCTTCGAGGAACTTTATTAACATTACTAATAATTATATACAACAATAATGTAAATAATAATAAAGCAATTCCTCCATAAATAAAAGGCCAATAATTAAATTTTTCTTTATATTCTTTTGTATAAGGAGATTGTACTTTTTTCTCATTATCATTTTTTTTCTTCTGTGCCTCTATTATATCATCTAAAGAAATTTTAGAAGTATGTTGAAATAAAAAACAATTAAATTCATCCACAATTTTATCAGAATCTAATCCTAAATATTTAGCATAAACCTTAATAGAATCTTTTAAATCGTAAACATCCTTGAATGCTCGAACATTCCCACTCTCTATATTCTCTAACTGAGAAGTAGAAAACTCAAGATCTTCGCACGCTTCAGTAATGCTAACTCCATTTTTTATTCTAGATTGTTTTAAATATTCACCAAGTTCTTTCATATCACACCTCATAAAAATAATAACAATAAAATATAAATAAGCCATGTTCTGTACCCAGTTGGGCGACAAACATTTATCTACCAATTTCTTGGTCCCTAAATCCGTTCGTTTCCTTCATTAGGACTCCCCTACCAAATTTGGGTTTCTCACTCGTGGGGTTTACCGCGTTTCATTCTTCCTTTTCAGGAAGCATCGTTTCTGTGGCACTTTATGGACTTTTCCATATCAAAAGACACAGGAAAATAATCCGCCGTTAGTAAAAACTACCCTAGGTTATTTTTTCCCTAGGCACGAACACTACAATCATCACAGATTGTGTGAGCATGGACTTTCCTCAAGAATTATAAAATCCCAGCGTTTGTCTATATATTTAATTGTTATCACTTAAATCATCATTTCCCAAATTATCACTTTGTAAACCATAAACCATTTTCTCTAATTGAGATAATCTTCTAATAATATCAACATTAGTTACATCACTATGTGATCTAGTATTAGAAACAACCTCCATATTTAATTTAGAATTTCTAAGTTGTTGTTTTAAATTCATAACTTCAGAAAGCAAATCAGCTTTTTCTTTCTCTAAATTATTGATAATCTCAAGAAACTGCTCATAATCACTTATAATATCATCCAAGAATTGATCAACTTCTTTTAAACGATATCCTCTCGTATCAATCTTAAAATTTTTCTCAAGAATATCTTGAGGAGTAAGTTTAATTTTATTTTGATACATTTTATCACCAATCCCTTATAACAATATTATGTCATTACTTCTGTCTTTTGTCAATTCTAATGGTATTTATTAATATTTTCCTTTCAATATAATTAGTCTTTAAAAGCATATCATTTAGTATTTTATTTATTTCCCATGAACTCATTTTAATCACCAAATATATAATAATTTATTTTATATAAAAAAAAACAAAAACGACAAAACTAGAAATAAAAATACAAGAAAATGAAAATATGTAGAAAAAAACAAAAGAATATAGTATAATGAATGATAGGTGATGAGATGAACTACCCAAACGGAATAAAAAAAAATCTCTCTATAAATAATAACCTTATTCATACAAATATTAACTATGGAAATAGAGGAATGACTTTAGAAGGAGAGTTAAATCTAACAAATGAATATTACCGAGAAATAGATAAAGCATACATATATAAAAAACCCACACCTATCAAAATAACGAAAGTTGATTATCCATCAAGAGATAAAGCCGTAATAAAAGAAGCTTTTTTTACAATTCCATCAACTACAGATTATAATGGAATATATAATGGTAAATATATTGACTTCGAAGCAAAAGAAACAGCAAGTAAAACAGCATTTACCTTACAAAACATTCATCCACATCAAATAAAACATATTGAAAACATATATAAGCAAAAAGGAATTGTATTTTTAATTATAAGATTTACTACATTAAACGAAACTTATTTATTACGAGCAAAAGAATTTTTAGAATTTATTAGTAAAGAAAAAAGAAAATCTATTCCAATCCAATATTTTAGAGAAAAGGCACATATAATAAAAGATGGATATAAACCAAGAATAGATTATTTAAAAGTAATTGATACTTTTTATGGATATGGAGGTATATAATGCAAAAAAAAGAATTAAAAAGAAGGACACAAATTAAATCAAGAAAGAAAAAAATAAAAAAAGACAATTTAAAAATATTATTATTAGTATTAGCAATTATAATACTAATAATATGTTTTTCAAGTTTAGGAAAGACTATAACCCTACTCTTAACAGTTTTAGTTGGAATAATTATTGGTATATGGTTCATATTATCAAAAAAAGGAAAAAAGAGAAAAAAAATAATAAGTATATTATTAATGATATTTTTCCTTTTGGGAATAGCAGGACTAATTGCATTTAGTGGATTTGTAATATATATTAAAACACAGGCAGATCCAAAATATGATAAAAAGAAACTAAACACGTTAGAAATATCAAGAATTTATGATATGAATGGAAAAGAAATAGCAAAATTAGGTTCAGAAAAAAGAGAAAAAGTTAGTTATAACGAATTACCAGAAGTTTTAGTAGATGCAATAATAGCTACAGAAGATTCAAGATTTTTTCAACATAATGGACTTGATGCTCCAAGATTTTTTAAAGCAACGATTGGTCAATTAACACATGGTTCTGGAGCCGGTGGAGCATCTACTTTATCCATGCAAGTTGTAAAAAACAGTTTTACAGATAAATATGGCAAGTTAACCTCAGGCCTTCCTGGAATAATACGTAAATTTGAAGATATTTACCTTGCTGTTTTCCGCCTAGAAAAAGATTATTCAAAAGAACAAATAATTGAATTTTATGTTAATAATCACTTCTTAGGAGGAAACATCTATGGTGTAGAAGAAGCAAGCAATACATACTTTGGAAAAAGTGTATCAGATTTAAACTTAAGTGAAGCAGCCATCTTAGCAGGAATGTTTAAATCCCCTAACTTCTATAGACCAACAGTTAATCCTATAAATGCAACAAACAGAAGAAAAACAGTACTATATCTAATGCGAAGAGCTGGATATATAACAAAAGAAGAAGAAAAAGCAGCAAATCAAATACCAGTTGAATCACTTACTCATGAAACAGCTGCTATCACAGAAAACCCATTTCAGGGATTCATTGATACAGTAGCTGAAGAACTAGAAGATAAATATGGAATTGACCCATATACTACCCCTTTGCTTGTATACACTACTCTAGATCCAGATAGACAAAATGCTGTAAACTCTGTTTTAGATGGTGGATACTACTCTTGGATAGATGACAAAGTTCAAAGTGGTGTTGCAGTACTAGAAAGTGACACTGGAAAAATTTTAGCAATTGGTAATGGAAGAAACATAGGAACAAGAACCAATAGTAATGCAAGACTTCTTAATTATGCAACCCAAATAAGAAGACAACCAGGAAGTACAGCCAAACCATTATTTGATTATGGACCAGGAATAGAATACAACAACTGGTCAACATATGAACAATTCAATGACTCTCCTTACTCATACTCCAATGGCCGTTCTATCAAAAACTGGGATGGTGGATACTATGGACAAATTACATTAAGACGTGCCTTATCTGCATCACGTAATATACCAGCATTAAAAGCCTTCCAAGCAGTAGACAATGAAAAAATAAAAGAATTTGTTACAAACTTAGGTATTACCCCAGAAATATGTAATACCGGGTATAAATATAATAGAGAAGCAAATAATTGTACTAACAAAGAAGATGAAACAGACGTAAAAGAAACAATACCCCTACATGAAGCACATTCGATTGGAGCCTTTACAGGAGTTTCTCCATTAATCATGGCAGGAGCATATGCAGCTTTCTCAAATGGTGGATATTATAATGAACCATATTCAGTAGAAAAATTTGTATATCGACAAACCGGAGAAACAGTAGAACATAAAGCTGATAAAAAGCAAGTAATGTCAGACTCAACTGCTTTTATGATTTCTAGTGTATTACAAGACGTATCATTGACAGGAGGAACGCCAGCAAATGTTGCTTGTAAAACTGGAACAACAAACTATGATGAAAATATCATGAATGAATACAATATGCCAGGAGATGCAATTAGAGATTCTTGGGTAGTTGGTTATTCAACAAAAACAACTATTGGTATGTGGTATGGATATGACAGCTTTACAAAAGAATCAATTAGAGAAGGATATGTACTTCACAACGTACCAGCAACAATACAAAAAGATAGATTGTTCAATGCATTAGTATCTGCCGGAGCAATGGAAGCAAGTCGTGATGCCTTTGTAATCCCCGAAAGTGTTACAAAAGTTGCTATTTCGCCAGGGTCAAATCCTCCAAAACTAGCTTATCCAGGAGGCTCAGCAGTTTATGAATACTTTAAAAAAGGAACAGAGCCTACAGAATATGACATATCAAAATATAAAATTAGTGCTCCAGGAAACTTGAAAGCAACAGAATCTAATGGAAAAGTAACTATTTCATGGTCAAGTGTATCTCCAGGACCAATAGGAGATTCTTCTCATGGGAAATTTGGTTATAATGTTTATAAAGATAATGTATTAATAACCTGGACAGATAAAACATCATATAGTTACACACCAAATGGAAGCCCATATGGAACATATAAAGTAATAGCAACATATAAATCTTATAGTGACATCCAAAGTGATCCCGCAACAGTAGTTTTAGAAGAGAAAAAGAAAGAGCCAGTAAAAGAAGAGCCAAAAGAAGAACCAAAAGAAAATCCAAAAGAAGAACCGGGTGAAGAAGAACCGATAGTACCTGTAACACCAAGTACACCATAAAAAAGAAGACTATACAGTCTTCTTTTTTTCGAGGCAATAATCAAACAGTTTACAATCCTGACAAAGAGGTTTAATCGCTTTACAATAATATCTACCAAATAAAACAATTTGAAGATGACGCTTTCCCCATACTTCCCTTGCAAACTTTTTCATTGCTTTTTTCTCAATTATATAAACATCATCGTTATTCTTAGCAATTCCAAGTCTTTTTAGTACCCTAGAAACATGAGTATCCACAGCAAAACATGGTTCATGATAAAATTCACTTAAAAAAACATTGATAGTTTTTCTTCCAACACCAGGAAATTCTAATAAAGACTCTCTACTTTTTGGCACACTACCATTCCAATCATTTACTAATTTATTAGCTATTTCTTTTACATAAATAGCTTTCTTATGATAAGAACCTACAGGTCGAAGAATGTTTTCTAATTCAACAAGATCTGCATTTCCAAGCTTTTTTAAAGAAGAATAATTCTTAAATAAAACTTTAGTAACCTTATTAACTTGTCTATCTGTAGATTGTGCACTTAATACAGTAGCAATCAACAATTCATAATCTTTTGAATAATTTAATTCACATTTCGGATTTGGAAATAGCTCGTCTAGATAATCTTCAATTTTATTCATCATCAAACCAATTCCAATCTACAATATCCATATCAATATCATCATCACTATCATTTTTACTATTTCTCTTTTTTCTCATATCCTCAACATCACTAACAGTTTTTATACCTGATTTCCCCCATTCATATAATATCTTATCAATATATCGCAAATTAGACACACCATTAAATACAGCTTCTTTTACAGCTTCCTTAATCAAATCTTCACTCATATTATTAGATAACCATGCCTTAATAATTTCAATCTCAATAGGCCCTAAAGTTCTACCAAACTCACTTTCAATCATTTCAAATACTGTAGAATTAAGTTCCGTGTTGTCAGAAACATCCTCCATCATAAGAAGAGAAACTTTTTGATAAAAACCATCGAGAAGAACAACTTCTTCTGTATAACCTTTTTCATTTTTTAAAACATCTAAGGAAATGAAGCCTTTATTAGTTAAAGTATCAACATATCCCATAATTTTAGATAAATCTAAGTTTAAATCATTAGAAAACTTGGAAGGATCAAATAAAAAATTATTTCCCATCCCATTTAAATACATTAAAAATAAGAATTCATCAACAGTAATTTTTAAATTATTAAAATGTTTTAATAAATAAATAGGTATAATAATATTACCATCTTTAAAAAAAGAAACTAAATTAGAATTATTCATATAATGGTCACCTCTTTTCAAAATACACTAGCTTTAATAATTTGTCAAATAAGAAAAAAATCAAAAGAAGAAAAAATCCATAAATAAATTACAGATTTTTTATAATTTAATGAAAAAACTTAGATAAATCAGAATCATCAGTTTCATTATTATTATTATTATTATTTTCATTATTAACATTAGAAGATTCATTATTATTTCCAATATTTGCTATTTCTCCAACTGATACATTAAACAAATCAGAAGTATTCTCATTTCCTTGCAAAGAAGTCGAATTAGTTATATTCTTATCATCATAACTTAAATCTAAAACATCACTTTGACTCTCTAGAAAAGGTTGTGCAACACTTGCAGGACTATCAACACCTGATAATTGATTAGTATCATTATTTTTATCTTTATTTTTCTTCTTAAAAAGCGAAAATTTCTTCTTTTCTTTAGGAACTTCAGCAGTAAAAGCATTATTAGACTCTAAACCTACTGCCTTAATAGATGGCTCAATAATAAATAATTCATATTTTTTACTAAAATATTTAAATATATTAATAAGAATAGAAATTATAAATAAAATAACAATAATATACAACAAAATAGGAATACCAAAATAATATAAAATACATGCTATAATAGATAAAATAAGATAAATTGTTGAAACAATTTTTCCAAATGACATTTTCATAGAAATAAAAAAGTCAACTACTGGAATAAAAGCTAATATAGTTCTTTTAGCATACATTCTTTCATGCAACATGTTAAGAGCAATTCCAGTTATATAAAGGAAAAATAAAGCTCCTAGTATTTTTACAATCAATGGGAATAATCCAAAATCCCCCAAACCAGAAAAGAATTCAAATAAAGAAAAATGAAAGCGATCTTTTTTTGATGTTGTACCATTTATAATTTGATCAATTGTAAGATCTTTATAATTATCATATCCACCCACATGACAATACTTATTCTCATCATAAACAGAAATATATCTCACATCACTAGGATAATATCCATCAACAAAATATTTTGAAACAACACTAATGGAAAAAGGAGCCGTTTGATTGCCAGACAATTTAAAACCAGAATAATTACTTGAATAATCTTTATCAGAGCAATAAGTAACAAACCCAATATTTTTTTGTTCCTCATTAAACAATAAAATATTAATACTAACGGCAGTTTTAGAAACAGTATTATTAGTAATAGAAGAAAAACTAATTAATCCATCTTTACTCCCATCAACATAGGTATAATAAAAATCATCATACAAAAATTTATCCGTTTTAACTGTAGCATGAGTATTAATAGGAATAAGAGTTTGAACCTCATAATCCTCTGCAAAAACAGAAAAAGGAAACACAATTAAACAAAATAAAATAATAAATAATATTTTTTTCATTACTTTTACTCTCCTTCCATATTGAAATTTAACAAAATATAATTTTTAATAACATCTTCACTATTATCGAGTCTTTTATACAAGATTTCTTTTTCTAAAGAATCATAAATATTTTTCAAATATTTTCCAGGCTCTCTATGTAATAAATTCATAATAGTTAATGAATCAATAGAAATATCATCTCTTGTTTTAATAACTAAAGAATTATAAGACTCCGTAATAGTTTTAACATCTATACCTTTAATTTCTCCAGCAACACTATTTACATATAAACCATATTTATATAACACATAAGGATCAAGATTGTTTTGTTCTAAAGCTTTATTAATATTATCTATTAATTCTAATTCATTTTTATTAAAAGGATACTTTAAAGAAACATCTATTATAGCCCAAATACCCATTAAACTTATCGAAGAAGGAGAATCTAATACCCTATCTAAATTAGAGATTTCAAGACAAGTATCTAATCCTAAATCAAGTATCATCTTAATTCCTTTTCTATAATTAGGACTAGTAAATATTTTTTCTAATTCCTCTTTTTTTCTATCGTAAGATAATTTATATAATAATTTTTTATTTTTTTTAATAGCAGAAATAATTTCCTTATCCAATGAAAAATCTAGAATAGTAGCAAACCGAATTGCCCTTAAAATCCTAAGACTATCTTGAGAAAGCTTTTCTTCCGCATTACCAACTGTACGAATAACTCTTCTTTCTAGATCAGATTGTCCTCCCAAGTAATCAATTATTTCTTTATTTTCATTCATACATAATGTATTAATAACAAAATCTCTACGAAGCAGATCTTTATATAAATCATCAATATATAGAACTTTCATTGGATGCCTATTATCAGAATAATCAATATCACATCGAAATGTAGTTAATTCAAATTGAAAACCTTTTTTAACTACGATAACAGAGCCATAATCTTCATTGGGTAAACAATCATTAGAAAACAATTCCTTAATTTCTTTTGGGGTAGCATCTGTAGTAATATCAATATCATTTGACTCAATTCCTAATAAATAATCACGTACAAAGCCACCTACAATATATGCTTGAAAACCATTATCTTGCAATTCTTTAATTAAAGAAAATGCTATTTCTAACATTTCATCACAACCTTATACATTATACAAATCCATTATAACATAAAAAAAAGAATCTATATAGACTCTTTTGAAACTTATGTAAATTAGTTTACAGTTTCTTTTAATGCAGAACCAGCTTTAAATCCAATAGTATTTCTTGCAGGAATTTTAACAGTTTCACCAGTTCTAGGATTACGTCCTTCACGAGCAGCTCTCTTAGAAACATTAAATGTTCCGAATCCAGCAATTGCAGCTTTTCCTTCTTTCTTTAAAGCTTCTTTAATAGTTTCAAAAACTGCATCAAAGGCTTTTGCAGAATCAGCTTTTGTTAACCCTGTCTTTTCAGCTACGCTTTCGATAAAATCAACTTTTTTCATTAAATATTACCTCCCTATATTTAAGCACACATGATGCTTACAAATTAAAATTACCATGTTTTTATAGAAAAAGCAACAATTATACACGAAATTTACTAAGTTTTTTCGAAATATCTGTTAATAACACAATTATATGTCCAATTGCAAAAATAAATATAGATAGCAATAATCCAATTGCCCATATAGCAATCATCAAAGAAAAATTAAATTCAGTAACAGAACATGCTTCATAGTAATAAAAAGATGAAGGCTGACAAGTAGCAAAAAGATTTCCTAATATAATTCCCAAAAAAAAGCAAATAATAAAAACCCCAATAGCAAAAATCTGATAAAAATTTAATTTGTACTTAGATATTTTTTTAGGAAAAGAATGTAATTTAGGAAAGTCCTCTTTCTCTTTTTGAATCTCTTCAAATAAATCCATTATTCATCCTCCTTCTTATTATTTTTACTTGATTTTTTTGGTGGCTTTTTTTCTTTTAAATTATCTTTATTATCAACCATCCCAACAACTTTATCAGTTATATTAGAAGATACATCTAAAATTTTTTCTTTTACATTATCAATTTTTTTATCAATCTCATTAGTAGATACAAAATTATCTATTTTATCATGAATATCTTTTACTCCATTTACGATTTTATCATCAATATCAGTTTTATCTAAAACTTCCTGAAGTTTTTCTCTTACTTCATCAAAGTTCCCATCATTATTACTATCTAATTTTTTCTTATCTAAATACTCTCTATATAAAAATATAAATCTGCCTAACAAAATATAGTATAAAGAATCTAAGATAGAAACAACTACTCCATTAATAACAACAGTACTAATCAAATTAACTAATAATAAAAAGACAGTTAATATAACAATAGCAGAAAAATACCAATCATTAGTTAATTCATTAAAAGGGGATTTAGAAAAAGAATATTCCCTCCAAATTCTAGAATCTCTAAATAATGTATGACTCATATAAATCAAAAAAACAAAATTTAAAATAAATGATAATACTGTATACAAAGAAAATGACTGAACAATTGTAAATAAAGATGTTATAGTTGTTATTAAATAAATAAATACTAAAATAACGTTCATATAATTAAATATTTTTTTTCCAATAGAAAACTTTAACAATATAAAATACAATAAAACTAAAATATAGATACTATTATGATTAATAACACTACTAAACAACGCAAACGATAATTCTCCATTAGCTAAAGATTGACTAGCAATTATAAAAATAGATATAATAACAATAATCAAATTAGTAACAAAATGAGCATTATCATACCACTTCAAAGCACTATTTTTATTTCTTTTTTTCAAAATATCACCCTCTCTAATATATTATAACACTATTTAACAATAGGAAACATCACGAAAATAAAAAATCTTTAAAAGTTTACAAGATTATGCTATAATAAAGCTGAAAAGTTGTGTATAAATGGAGGTGAAACAATGAAACTACCGATAGTAGCATTAGTAGGAAGACCAAATGTAGGAAAAAGTACTTTATTTAATAAAATAGTCGGAAAACAAGTATCAATTATAGAAGATTCTCCTGGAATAACAAGAGATAGAATATATCAAGAAGCAAATTATAATAATAAAAGGTTTTATTTAATTGATACAGGTGGAATAGACATCTCCAAAACAGATTTTAATAATGAAATTAAATATCAAGCAGAATTAGCTATTGAAGAAGCTGATATAATTGTCTTTATAGTAGATGGAAAAGAAGGTTTAACACAAAATGACTATATAGCAAGAGATATCATAAGAAAATCAAATAAAGACGTCATAGTAGCAATAAATAAAATGGATATTAAAGAAGCAAAAAACAATATATATGACTTTTATGAACTAGGATTTGAAAAATATATCCCAATAAGTAGTATTCATAATATAGGTTATGTAGAACTAATGGATACCATTACAATGAATTTCAAAGAAGTAGAAAACCAAACAGATAACAGAGTAAAATTTTCAATTATAGGACGCCCTAATGTTGGAAAAAGCTCTTTGATGAATGCGCTTTTAAATGAAGAGAGAGTCGTTGTCTCAAACATTGCTGGAACAACAAGAGATTCAATAGATTCAATAATAAAATATCATAATGAAGAATATGTAATAATTGATACAGCAGGAATGAGAAAAAAAGGAAAAATATGGGAATCAGTTGAAAAATACAGTTTATTAAGATCACTAAAATCAATTGATAGAAGTGACATTTGTCTAGTAGTAATAAATGCCGAAGAAGGAATAAAAGAACACGATAAACATATTGCAGGATATGCCATTGAAAAAGGTAAAGGATTAATATTTGTTGTTAACAAATGGGATACCGTAAAAGATAATACAATTCAAGAATTCGAAAAACTAATGCGAGCTGAATTTCAATTTGTTCCATATGCACCAATTGTATTTTTATCTGCTCTAACAAAAAAGAGAATTCATACATTAATGCCAGAAATAGTAAAAGTAAAAGATAATATTAAGAAAGAAATAAAAACAAGTATATTAAATGATATCATACAAGATGCCTATCAATTAAACCTACCACCATCATATAAAGGAAAAAGATTAAAAATATACTTTGCATCTCAAACAGGAATAAAACCTCCAAAATTTACGTTTAGAGTAAACAACAAAGGACTAGTACATTTCTCATATGAAAGATACATAGAAAATAAAATAAGAGAAAATTTTGACTTTACAGGTACTCCAATAGAACTTCAATTTAAAAATAGAAATGAGGAAGAATTATGATAATAGGTAACAATTCCAACAATAGCTTTAAGCATAACCCAATTAATTATAATACCAATAACACACAAAAAGAATTTAACTCAACACCAAATCAAAACCATTATAATAATCCTCTAAACAAAAATGAAATGGCAGACAAAACATACCAAATGCTAGAAGAAAGATTAAAAAATGGTCTTATATCATTAGAAGAGTTTCACAAACAATGCAATAAACTATCAAAGTTCAGAAAAGAATGAAATAATCCTCCTAATATACATATATTATATTAGGAGGAATTATGTTTAAAGAATCATTATTTAATAGAATTGAAAAAAAAACTAACATAAAAAAAGAAACAATTCTATCCTTAGCAGATAAATTAAAACAAAATAACTTAAAAGATGAAAAATCAATACGAGAAATTATTCAAGAAATAAGTCATTTAACTGGAAAAGAAGTATCAAAAGAAAAAGAAAATAAAATTATAGAAGCAATACAAAATAATGAAGTTCCCAATAATATAGACAAAATGTTTTAAAAAAAGAAGAACAATGTTCTTTTTTTTTATTCATTATCATAAAAATATAATAAATAAGGAGAGATTTATGGAAAAATATGAAATTATCAAAAATATTGCTAAAAGAAGTGGAGGAGATATTTATTTAGGAATAGTTGGTGCAGTACGAACAGGGAAATCAACATTTATAAAAAAAATGGTTGAAACATTAATTATTCCAAATATAGAAGATGAATATGAGAAAAAAAGAGCTTTAGATGAAATACCTCAAAGTGCTGCAGGGAAAACAATAATGACAACAGAACCAAAATTTGTACCAAATAACACAGCAAAAATAAAAATAGAAGAAGTAAATTGCAATATAAAATTAATTGATTGTGTAGGATATATGATTAACAATGCAATTGGAGCAGTTGATGAAAATGGTCCAAGAATGGTTAGAACCCCTTGGTATACAGAAGAAATTCCCTTCACAGAAGCAGCGGAAATTGGAACAGAAAAAGTAATAAAAGAACATTCAACTATTGGAATAGTAATTACAACAGACGGATCAATTGGAGAATTCCAAAGAGAAGACTACATTGATGCAGAAAAGCGTGTAATTGATGAATTACAATCAATAGGAAAACCTTTTATTGTAATATTAAATACAACCCACCCTAATCTTCCAGAAACACAAAAACTAAAAGAAAACATGGAAAAAGATTATAATGTCCCAATATTACCAATAAACATTGAATCCATGAATGAAAAAGATATGATAAATATTTTGAAAGAAGCACTTTACGAATTTCCAGTAATGGAAGTAAGAATTAATATGCCAAAATGGATAACAATACTAAAA
This sequence comes from uncultured Caryophanales bacterium, assembly GCA_947165475.1. Taxonomy (GTDB): domain Bacteria; phylum Bacillota_I; class Bacilli_A; order RF39; family UBA660; genus UBA3789. Next base: position 54,977 of record CAMVAN010000001.1, read on the forward strand.
CCAGATAATAAAATAAAAGAAGCTTATATTAATACAATAAAAAAAAGCATTATAGAAATAGATAAAATTAAAGATATAGAAAAAATAACAAATCACTTTACAGAAAATAAATATATCGAAAAAAGCTATTTATCAGAAATCGATACATCTACAGGAATTATAACAGTAAACTTAACATCACCAGTTGAATTATATAATGAAACATTAAAACAATTAATCGATGTAGAAATTAATAATAAAACGGACTTACTATCTTTATTTCAAGAATTAAATACAGCAAAAAAAGAATATGATGGAATAAAATATGCACTAAAAATGGTTAAACAAACCGGATATGGTATAGCAATACCAGCAATCGAAGATATGAAACTTGACAAACCAGAAATAATTAAACAAGGATCAAGATATGGAGTAAAATTAAAAGCAGTTGC
>CAMVAN010000002.1 GCA_947165475.1 uncultured Caryophanales bacterium
AACAAACTATTAAAATTTTCAAATTTTCTATTGACTTCTAATAGTTAGTCACCCTATCTTAATCGTACATTACAAATATATCATAAATGAAATATTTAACTAGTAATTAAGACAAAATTTTACATTATATTTTTTCTATTTTACAATAATAAAACATCTCATTTGAGATGCTCTATAGATTTTATATTATATGTTTTCTAGATTCATTTTTAAGATATTTGTAAACTCATTTTGAATCTCTTGGAGTCTTTCTTCTGTTTTAGCTTCAAATCTTACTGTTATATTTGGACCTGTATTGGAACATCTTATTAGTGCCCATCCGTCTTCAAATTCTACTCTAGCGCCATCTATATCATTATACTTATAGCCTTTTTCTTTTATGTAGTCTATTACTTTATCTACTATTTGAAATTTAGTATCATCTGTTGCTTTAAACTTTATTTCTTCTGTTGAATAGTAATGATTGATTCCTTCTAATAGTTCTTCTATATTTTTATCTGTATTAGAAAGAATTTCAAGTAATCTTGCTCCAGCATACATTCCACTATCAAATCCTGGCCATTTATCTCTAAAATACACGTGTCCACTTAGTTCTCCGCCAAATGGCAAGTTTTCTTCTCTTACTTTTGCTTTAGTATAAGAATTACCTGTTCGATAGCAAATTCCTTTTGCTCCTAGTTTTTCTATTTCGTCACTTAGTGCTTTTGAACATTTTACATCATATAAGAATTCTTTTTTTTCTACTTTATTTACTAAATCTCTAATAATTAAAATCATATATATGTCTGTTGGAATAAATTTTCCTTTTTGGGTTACTACTCCTAGTCTATCTCCATCTCCATCAAATGATATTCCAACATCTGCGTGAGTTTCTATTACTCTTTTTTTTAGTTGCTCTAAATTGCTTTCTACACATGGATCTGGATGATGATTTGGGAAAGAACCATCACTTTCTTCATTTATGATATCTAATTCAATTGGAAACTTTTCATATATTCTTCTGCAAAATGGTGATGTTGTTCCATTAGCTGGGTCTATAACAACTTTTAGTTTTTTTGAACCAAAATCTAAACTTTTTTCAAATAATTTTTCATATTCTTCTTGAATACTATATGTAGTTACTTTTCCTTCTCCTTTTAAGAAATTCCCTTCTAATATTTCTTCTAAAAAATCTTGTATTTCTTTTCCTTTACAATTCCCTGACTCGTCGAATGCAAATTTCATACCGTTATCATCTTTTGGATTATGTGATGCTGTTACCATTACTCCACTTGGTGTTTTTAAATATATGCATGCATAGTAATACATTGGAGTTGTACATAGCCCAAGTGATATGATATCTACTCCAGTTTCTGTTATTCCTTTTATTAGAGCTTCATATAATGCTGGAGAAGATAATCTATTGTCATGACCAACTATACATTTATTATATCCATTTTTTTTAATATGAGTTCCAAATCCTAGCCCAAATGTATAAGCAGTATCACAATCTAATTCTGTTGGATATATTCCTCTTACATCGTATCCTCTAAATATATTTTTATTTATATTTTGTTTAATTTTATAATCCATTTTATACCTCCTATTTTTTTAATAATAGCATATTTTCTATTAAAAAAAAAGAAGCCTGTTACTTCTTTCTATTCCATAGTCTCTTTTTTTTCTTTTTATTAATTATAAAGTCTTCTACTTTTATATAATTTTTATAATTTAAAAAATTAGGAAATGCATAGAATAGTCTTCTATAAAATAAACTATATTTTTGTAATTGTGCTATTACTTCTTTTCTAACAATAGCAGTTGAGTCTTTTGATGTATATTTTTTTGTATTAATTTTTAATTTTGAAATAGTATAGGTTGATATTATAAAGTCTGATAATAAAATTATAAATAATATTATTCCTATTACTATTATTTGTTTTTTTGTTAGAAAACTTAGTAAATATACTAAAAATGGTTGAATGAAACATACAATTATTATTCCAAATATTCCAAAGGCTACTCCTGTTTCTAAAGATATTCTTCCATTTAAATTCATTTTCCTTTTAGAATAATCCCACCATCTTAGTTTAAATATTTTTTCTAGTACTAAGCTTGTTATATACTCTAATGTACAGGAATAAGCTACACTTAATACAAATAAATTTACAATATCATTTTTATATTTTGAAAGAAATAGGGCACCACCAAGCCCCCCGCATCCAAATATTGGAAGATAGGGTCCTATTAAATATCCTCTGCTCAATGTTAATTTTTTTTCGGTTATGGATACTGATATAATTTCAATTAAATATCCCATTACAGAGTATATAAAAAATAATATTACGTTATAGAAAAACTCTGTCATATAATTCTCCTTTTATATAAAAATTTTTAAAAAGCCAAAGGATATTAACATCATTATAATACTTGCTATTAATACTCCTAAAATGGCCGCAATAAAAGCTTTTTTTCTATTCATTTCTAGGACTGCTGCGATTAGACAACCTGTCCATGCACCTGTTCCTGGAAGCGGAATTCCTACAAATAGAACTAGTCCCCAAAAACCATATTTTTCTATTTGATCTTTGTGTTTTATTACTTTTTTATCTAGCCATTTTACTATTTTTTCTAATTTTTTCTTTTTTCTCATCCAATTTAATATATTATTTATAAACCATAGTATAAATGGAATGGGAATTATGTTTCCTATTACAGCAATTATATAACTTTCTAATGGATTTAAATTAAGAAGTGATGCGGCTAAAAGGCCTCCTCTTAACTCAAGTATTGGCATTAGTGATATGATAAATACTATTAGTTCTTTTCCAAATGGAATTACTTTTAAACTACTAAATAATGATAAAATAAATGCAACTATTTTTTCTACCATATGACACCTAACTTTCTAATATTTCCATGATAACTGGAACAACATGCTTTTTTCTTGATATGCAGTTTTCTATGAAGTCTCCTTCTTGAATATTTTCATTATATGCTAATTTTATGATGTTTTCTCCTTTTTTATTATATATTACATAACTTCCGTTTTTTATAATATCTGTTACATATAGTGCTACTAAAACAAAATTATTTGCTTCGGCTACTTTATTTAATACTTCTATATATGAGTCTATGTCTTTTGCTATTTCATCAAAGTTCATTGTAAAGAATTGTCCTATTGCAAAATTTTTATCATTCACTGTAAATATTTTATAATCATTATATAATACATCTTCTTTTGTCATACCTTCTAGAGATGTTCCTGATTTTAACAGATTCATTCCATAGTCTTGATAATCCACTTCAGCTATTTCTGATAAGTATTTTACTGCTTCTTTGTCTTTTTCTGTTGTTGTTGGACTTTTTAATACTAAAGTATCTGAAAGAATTCCTGATAATAGAACTCCTGCTATTTGTTTTGGGATGGTTATTTGTCTTTCTAAATATAATAAGTATATAATTGTACAAGTAGAACCTACGGACATATTTCTAAAATTTATTGGATTATTTGTTGTAATACTTCCTAAATTATGATGATCAATTATTTCTACAATTTCTGCTTCTTCTAATCCTTCTACACTTTGTAATTTTTCATTGTGGTCTACTAATATTACTTTTTTAGGTGTCTTGGAACTTAAATCTGTTACTTTTAATAAACCTAAACATTTATTATTTTTATCTATAACTGGATAATTTGTATGTTTTAGTCTATTATTTAAATCTATTACATCTGATACAAAATCTGTTTCTAAAAAATAATTTGGTTTTACTATTCTTATCATTGTTTTTATATAATTACTTAAACTTATTAATCTAGATACATGGTAAGTATCATATGGAGTTCTTATTATATTTACATGGTTCATTTTAGCAAGTTCTATATGTTCATTTTTTATATATGAGTCTCCTGATAATATAATTAATTTTACTGATGAATTAATAGCGTACTCTATTACACTATGTCTATCTCCTACTATTACTATATCGTTTGGAGATAATTCTACATTGTCAATAAATGTAGTGCTTCTAAATGCTACTACAAGTAATTTTCCTATTATTTCTTCATCTGATTGATTTATAATTTCTCCTTTTAATACATGAAGTATATTATTAAATGATGTATATAAATTTTCTATATTTTCATTTACTAATATTTGACTTAAGTCTTTTAATGTTATCAACCCTGAAAAAATATTATTATCTTTTGTAATTGGTAAGGCTGTTAGTTCTTCTTTTAACATATATTGATATCCATCATAAATACTTGCTGTTTCTTTTATATAAAAATTTTTATGATAATCTACATCTTTTACTTGTAATTTTACATCATTTAGGTATTTTGGTTGTTTTATATGAAAATAATTTAATGCATATTGTGATTCTTTATTTATTGTTCCTAGTACTCTAGCCTCTGTATTATCCCCTAATTGATTCTTTAAAAAAGAAAGGCCTATTGCGGACATTACTGAGTCTGAGTCTGGCTTTTTATGACCAAATATATATGTTTTTTTCATTTTGTTCCCTCTTTCTTTTTGTTAAGTATAACATAAAAAACATATTATTAAAAGAGTATAAGAATACTCTTGTTATTATTAAAATAGCTATTTATTTTTTATTATTATTTATATATAACAATAATTCATATATAAATAGACAATTAATACCAATTAATATAATATAAAAGCCAATTTTTAAGTTTTCAATATATTTTATAATAGATAATGTTCTAAATAAATACAATAATAAACTCATAATTACTGGTATTATTGAAAATTTTTCTTTTTTTATTATTATTAAAATCATTGATATTATTAGAAGACCTGATAATAAGAATCCTTCTCCTTTAATATATGAATAATTTATTCCTAATATTGATATAAATGGTAGAAAACATCCTATTATACCTAATATGCATCCTATTATACCTATATATTTTTTATTCATAATCTACCTCCATTAATTAATTGTATTATACTAATTCTTTTAAGATATTATCAAGTTCTTCTTTATCGGCATCTGATATTTCTTCAAGTTGTTGCTCTTTATTTAACCATGCTGGTTGAGGAGATTCTTTTTTATTTGATATTTTTGTATTTTCTTTTTCGGATTTGTTATTAATTTTATTTAATTTTTTATGTTCTTTTTCTGTGTATTTCATTGCTTCTTCTACAGTTTCAATATTTAATCTTTTCCATTGACCGGCTAGTGTTTCTACATAAGATTTTGTTAATTTTTCATTATTTATTTTTAAAACATAACTTATTAGTACATTTACTACTCCTGGTGACAATTTTTGATCAATTAGTAAGTTTTCAATTAGTCTTTTATCATGATCTGTTGGTTCTGCTCCTTTATATTTTGCTTTTAATAATTGATATGGAGTTATGGTTTCAAAGGTATATACCATTTTTGCCCATTTAGAATTATCTCCTTTTGGTTTTTTTAAATATTCTGGTTGTCTATTATAAATTAAAGTTGGAAGATTTCCAAAGTTTTCAAATTGATAAAAGTTTCTACAGTTTTTTCTTAATAGAGTTTTATCTATTAGCCCTTTTTCATTTATTGAGTTTCTTACTATACCTTGCATATCCAGTGAATCAAGATTATATATAAAACTTAAACTATTAATAAGATCTTTTATTTCATTAGTAAAACACTTTTCATGAATACTATTAGCTGGAAAGCTTGATTGTATTAAATTAAAGTCTATTGATTTGTTTAGTTGAATATTATTATAGTCTTGTCTTGTGATATCTTTATTTTCTTCTAGAACTGTTCCTCTTACTGAGGTGAATATTTCATCGAATGTTGCTGTGACATCTGTAAAATCTTTTAGGTTTACTCTTGGAGTTTTATAATAGTTTAATACTTTTTCATATTCTTTTTTTCCTAAGTTATTATATAGAACAATATTTAGTATAGGATGGTTAAAAAAGTCATGTGCTGATAATGGAGAATATATTAAATATACATATTGGTTAATATTATCTTTTTTATAGTATGTTTTTAGTAATCCTACTGCTTCTAATTTTTCTCGTGCTATTACGATATCTTCTAATCTTAGTTGCATTATTGCCATTAAATGGTGATGAGTCTGTTCTGTGCTCATAACTTCTTGTTTATCTAAATCATCTAAAAAAGTATAAAATAGACTAACAGCGGTATATCCTATGATTGGTTGGTATAACATTGTAATCATTTTTTTATCTTTATCTGTTATTACAGTTTTATTAACTACTGTATATGTATCTGCTGGTAAAATTGTTATATTTTTCATATAGTACTCACCTACATATTTTATTTTAATACTTTCAAACAAAAAAGAAAAGTAAATATTAATTACTTTTCTTAGCATTATTAAAGTGAGTATTGTTATTTATACTTTATATTTGCAATAGTTTTAATATGATCTCTGGTGTTATCTTTGTAAAATATAATATGGCACTTCCTATTATCAGAAATGGACCAAATGGTATTAAATTTTGATTCTTTTTCCATAATAGTATTATTGATATAGGTAGAGCAAGCAAACTACTCAAGAATATACTGAATATTCCGATTATTGGATGAAGTACGAGGCCAAAGACAAACATCATTTTAATATCTCCTCCACCTAGTGTTTCTTTTTTAAATATAAAATTTCCAAATAACATAATAATATACATTACAGAAAATAGTAAGAAGCCAGATAATATACTCCATAATGCTGTTATTACTCCATTATTTAATGCTATTATGATTAAAAAATAACCTGTAAAAAAAATTAATAACTCATCTGGTATTATGAAGTATGTTATATCAGATACTGATACTATTATTAGTAAAGTAACTATTCCTAATGCGATTAATAAATTATAAGATAATCCAAATACATAATAGCTACAGGCAAATAAAACTCCTGTAAATAATTCCATATATGTTGATAAATTTGAAATTTTTGTATGACAATATCTACATTTTCCTTTTAAAAATAAATATGAAATAATTGGAATCATATCTAAAAATGATAATTTATGTTTACATATATCACAATGACTTCTATTTATTAAAAATGGTTCATGATTTGGTAAATGTTGGCCAACTACAGTATAGAATGATCCCATAAATAATCCGAAAAAAAAGAAGATAATTATATTTATGTTTATGATAGTAATTCCTCCTTTTTATTTAATTTGACTATATATTGAAAACATAGGTTGAATAATTGATAATAATATTATTCCAACAACTATTGCTAGAAAGCATATTAAAAATGGTTCTACTAAACTTTTCATTTGATCTATAACATTTTTATGTAACATTTGAAAGTGTGTAGCAACTTTTTCCATCATTTGTCCTAATTGTCCTGTTGTTTCTCCTGTTACAATCATTTCGTAGGCAACTACTGGAATGGCCCATTCTCCTCTAAATGCAGAGGAAATTGTATCTCCTTTTCCTAGGTTTTCTAAGGTATTCCCAATTATCCTCTTCATTACTTCGTTGTTTGTTATTTTTGATAGTATTTCCATACTATCTGTTATAAATACACCATGATTTAATAATGAGGCAAATGTTTTTGTAAAGTTTGCTATCTCATTATATATTATGATATCTTTTATTACTGGTAAATGCATAAGAATTGTTTGTATTGTTTCTCTAAATTTTTGATTTTTTTTAAATATTTGTACAAATATAAATACTAAAGCAACTATACCTATTATTAATAAGTACCAATAGGATTTAATAAAGTTACTGATTCCTATTATTGCAAGTGTTAATGCTGGTAATTGTGCTCCGTTTTCTTCAAACATAGATGAAAATTGTGGTACTAAATAGGTTAACATGAATATTAAAACACCAAATGCAATTGTTAAGACTACTATTGGATAAGTCATTGCTGATTTCATTTGTTTACGTGTTTGATCCATTGATGTATAATATTCTGCCATGTCATCTAATATTGATGGTAAATCTCCTGTCATTTCGGCTGTTTTTACCATATTTATTAATAGTTTTGGATAGACTTTTCCTTGCATATTCATTGCGTCTGATAGGTTTTCACCTTTTAGTAATTGGTATACTAGTTGAAAAAAACTTTTTTTAATTCCTGGCTTTTTACTTTGTTTTGCTAAAATTCTTACCGAGTCTGCTAAGGGAATTCCTGCTTTTAAGTAAGTTGATAATTGAGTGAGTGAAAATGATAAATCACTGGCATTAAATTTACTTGTTCCAATGTCTATATCCATTTTGGAACGTTCTTTTACTTCTAATATTTGATAGTCTAGTGATGTTAAAAATGCTCGTACTTCGTCTGCACTTTCTGCATCAAATGTACCTGTTTCTTTTTTTCCTACTCCGTTAATTATAGTATATCGATACGGAGTTAATGGCCTTGTTATTTTTTTATCATTATTTTTTCTTGGGATTGTTGTTACTTCTTGTTGAGGTGTTAGTTGTTGAGTTGGTTGTTGATTTGATATTGGTTGATTTTTTTGTTCTTTTTTCTTTCCTCCAAACATAATGTTTCTCCCTCCATCCTACTATATTGATTTTAGCATAATTTATAAAAAAGTTAAATATAAAAGTAACATTTTCTTTTTTTTTCATAAACTATATTAAAGAGGTGAATCTATGTATTCTTATTCTAATCCGTCTTTTATTAAAAATAGTATAAGCTTTTTAAAATCTATTTCTTGGGGTTCTTTTTTAGATGGAACTTCTAAGACTTTAGGTGTTATTAATCAGACTATTCCCTTAGTTTATCAAGTTAAGCCGCTTTTTAATAATGCTAAAACGCTTTTTAAAATTTCAAATATTATGAATAGTGACTCTTCTAGTGCTGTTGAAGATAGGTCTATACAAAATGAAAAAAAAGAAACTATTTCTAATAATAGTCCTATTTTTTATCTTTAATTTCCTTTTTATAATATCTTTTAATAAAATTATATCTATATTCTAATATATTATCATTTTTAATTGCTTTTCTTAGTTCTTCTGTTAATCTTATTAAATATCTTATATTATGTATTGATAATAGTCTTTGACCTAATGTTTCTTCACATTTTATTAAATGATGAATGTATGCTTTTGTATAATGCTTACATGTATAACAATCACATTCTTTTTCTAGTGAAGTAAAATCTTCTTTGTATTTAGCATTTTTTACATTCATTTTTCCATCCATTGTATAAAAATGCCCATGTCTTGCTAGACGGGTTGGTGATACACAGTCAAATATGTCTACTCCCCTAATTACATTTTCTATAATATCTATTGGATCCCCTACTCCCATTAAGTATCTTACTTTGTCATCTGGCAAGTATTTACAGGAATATTCTACTTGTTTATATTGCATATCTTTAGGTTCCCCTACTGCAGTTCCTCCTATACTATATCCATCAAAGTCCATTTTAATTAATTCTTCGCAACAGTGTTTTCTTAAATCTTCAAACTCTGCTCCTTGTACAATCCCAAATAGTGATTGATTCTCATTATTAAAAACATCTTTTCCTCTTTTTGCCCAACGTAATGTTCTTTCAACTGATTCTTCAACGTATTCTCTTGTATGAGGGAAACCTACACATTCATCAAAACTCATTGCAATATCACTATCTAATTTATTTTGAATTTCTATTGATTTTTCTGGAGTTAATAAAAGTTTATCCCCATTGTATTGATTTTTAAAGTGTACTCCTTCTTCTGTTATATCTTTTGGTTTGGCTAAAGAAAATACTTGAAATCCTCCTGAATCTGTTAATATTGGACCATCATAATTCATAAATTTATGGAGTCCTCCAGCTTTATTAACTATGTCTTCTCCTGGTCTTAACCATAAGTGATAGGTATTTGCTAGGATAATTCCACTAGAACAATCTTTTACTTCTTCTGGAGATAGGGTTTTTACAGTGGCCTGTGTACCTACTGGCATAAACATAGGCGTTTCAAATGTACCATGGTTGGTTTCAATTTTGCCGAGTCTTGCATTTGTATTTTTTTCTTTTTTTTCTAAATGATATTTTATTTTCATAATATCCTACTTTCTAAATAATAGTTTAGCTATTTAATTTTTTATAAGTTTTTGGAGGATCTATTTCTTCATAATCTTTATTATATACTTTTAATATTTTTCCTGTATATATTTTTTCATCTGCACTTTTATAAGCAAATTTATCTCCAGCTTTCTTACCATATAGAGCTTTTCCTAAATTTGAATTATATTCTACATATTGGCATGGATATTCTGTAGTATATGCTCTAGCTATAAATTCTAGGGAATAGAAATAACCATTGTTTAGTGAAAAATCTACAATAGAACCTATTCCAATTGTACTATCATTTGGTGTATCATTAATTTGCATTTTTAACATCTTATTGAAAAAAGATATTTTTCTTCTTATTTTTCTTTTTTCTTTAATATTATCTATATTGTCTATATTGTCTTTTAATTTTTTTAGTTCATTTTTTATTAATCTTATTTGACTTTCTGTTATTAATAGATTATTCTTAGAGTTGTCTGTATTATTTTTAATTGTTTTTTCTATATTAGTTATTTCTTCTTCTTTATAATTGGAAGAAATAAGTTGAATATAATCGTCCTTTTTTTTACTTATTTTTATTATTTGTATTAATTGTACTGAACTGTTATCTAATAGCTTTATTTTTATTATGTCTCCTTCTTTTGCTCCTATTATGCTTTTTCCGATAGGACTCTCTATGGAAATAAATTTATTATCAATTGTGGATAATGGATTTTGTTCAACTAAATATGCACTCTCTATTTCATCTTCATCTATCCATTTATAATAAAAATATGTTCCAATATCAATACTATCTAAGTTTCTTTTTTCTATAATATGGGATACCGATATTATTCTTTCTAGTTCTTTTACTCTATTTTTTAAAATATTATATATTTCTTGTGATGGGTTATTTTTTTGTGCTGACATGTTAGTGTTTTCAAAACCACTTATTTCTTTGCCATTAATCATATCTTCATAATAAATCGGCATTCTTTTATTTGTTTCAACTATTACTTTCTTTATTTCATATATTTGTTCTGGTATTAATAACATAAAAATTACTCCTTTTTTTAGTATATAAACATTGCATCTCCAAATGAGAAGAATCGATAATTATTATCTACTGCTATTTTATAAGCATTTAATATATTTTCTCTTCCTGCTAAGGCACTAACTAACATTACTAGTGTTGATTTTGGTAAGTGAAAATTAGTGATTAGACAGTCGATTGCTTTAAATTGAAAGCCTGGATAGATAAATATATCAGTCCATCCTGAGCATTCTTTAAAGCTTTTTTCTTTTAATAGTATAGTTTCTAATGTTCTTGTTGTTGTTGTTCCAACTGCTATTATTCTTCCTCCGTTTTCTTTTGTTTTATTGAGAATACTTGCTGTTTGTTGGGACATACTATAAAATTCACTATGCATTTTATGATCTTCTATATTTTTAACGGATACTGGTCGAAATGTTCCTAGTCCTACATGAAGAGTAATATAACAAATATTTACACCTTTTTTTTCTATCTTCTTTAATAAATCTTTTGTAAAGTGTAGGCCTGCTGTTGGTGCCGCAGCACTTCCTATTTCTTTAGCATAGACAGTTTGATAGCGTGACTGATCTTTTAATTTTTCATGTATATATGGAGGCAGTGGCATGGTTCCTAGTTTATCTAGAATTTCCATTAATATTCCATTATAAATAAGTTTATAATGTCTTATTCCTTCCTCCGCTTCTTTTATACACTCTGCTTTTAATAGACCATTTCCAAAAGTAATAATTGTTCCTATTTTAATTCTTCTTGCTGGTTTTGTTAAGCATTCCCAAATATCATCTTTTATATTTTTTAAAAGTAAAATCTCTATTATTGCTTTTGTATCTTCTTTTTCTCCTATTAATCTAGCTGGTAAAACTTTTGTATCATTTAATACTAAGGTATCTCCTTTATTTAGATAATCTATTATATCTGTAAATATTTTATGTTCTATTTTACCATTTTGTTTATTTAGAGTTAGTAGTCTAGATGAGTCTCTTTTTTCTAATGGTGTTTGTGCAATTAATTCTTCTTTTAAATCATAATCAAAATCTTCTGTGGTCATATTACACCTCTTTTACTGAAAAAAACTGCCTTTACCAGCGCTTTTCATATTATACTATTTATTTCCTTTTTTGGCAATTCCTAATGCTTCATATGCTAAATCTGTTGCTACTCTACCACGAGCTGTCCTTTTTAATAGACCTTGCTGAAGCAAATAAGGTTCATATACATCTTCTATTGTTGTTACTTCTTCTCCGATTGAACTACTTAGTGCTTCTACGCCTACTGGACCTCCGTTAAAACGATTAATAATTGCATATAATAAGTCTCTATCTGTATTATCTAATCCCATTTTGTCAACTTTTAGTCTATTTAAAGCTTCTTCTGTTATTTCTAAATTTACAATTCCATTCCCTTTTACCATGGCAAAATCTCTTACTCTTTTAAATAATCTATTGGCAATTCTTGGAGTTCCACGGGATCTTTTTGCTAGTTCTACTGCAGCATCATCTTTTATTTCTACATTTAATACTCTAGCTGTTCTTTTTATAATATCGGTTAATTCTTCTACTGTATAAAATTGCAATTTATTGATTATTCCAAACCTATCTCTTAAAGGAGCACTTAAATCTCCTGCTCTTGTTGTTGCTCCTACAAGGGTAAATGGAGGTAAGTCAATTTTTATATTTCTACTATTTCCTTCACTTCCAACGATTATGTCTAGTGAAAAGTCTTCCATAGCTGGGTACAATATTTCTTCAATATATCTTGGCATTCTATGTATTTCATCAATGAATAATACATCTCCTTTTTCAAGAGAAGATAGTATTGCGGCTAAATCCCCACTTTTTTCTATACTTGGGCCACTTGCTGTTTTTATATTTGTTCCTAACTCATGGGCTATAATAAAAGCTAGGGTTGTTTTTCCAAGACCCGGAGGCCCATATAATAAAACATGATCAAGAGATTCATTTCTCATTTTTGCGGCTTCAACAAATATTTTAATATTTTCTTTTACATCATTCTGACCAATATATTCTTCTATTGTTTCAGGACGTATTGTGTTATCTAATGTATTATCATCAAATAATTCATAATTATGAATGATATTCTCCTCTTTCAAATTTATCATACTCCTTTTTTATTAATCTACAAATTTTTTTAGTTTCTGTAGGATTTATTTCAGTAGGCGAATTTAGTAATAAAAATAGTTTTAAATAATTTAATAAACTATTAATTTCCATTGATTCCATTTCGTTATTTATTATTTTATAGTAATATTCTTCAAAAAAATCTTTAATAGTTTTATTGTATTCATATATTATTTTTTTTTCTTCATAGTAATCGTATATTTTTTCTAATATTATTCTTATATGAATAGTTGATAAACAAACATCTTTGAAATAGTCTTCTACTAATGTGTCAATCATTTCTTCAACATCTTCAAGATTTTTTTCAAGGTAATAATTTTTTATTGATAACTCTTTATTCATATTATTTTAATAAAAGTTTTAAAGCATCTTTTACTTGTTCTTCTATTGATAGAGAAGTGTTTACTCGAGCAAGCACTGGCTTTATTTCTTTTTCTTTATATCCTAATCCTATTAATACTTCTTTTAATTCATTTTCTGTTTCTACTTGATCATCTGAAATTCCTACTCCAATAAATTCTAATTTTCCTTTTAAGTCTAATACTATTTGTTTTGCTAATTTGTCTCCTATTTTAGGGAATTTTTTTAAGTATAGAATATTTTCTCTTTCAATTGCGTCCATTATCCCATTAATTGACCCTACTGCTAATATTGGTAAAGCCATTTTACAACCTAGACCTTTTACACTTATTAGTTTTAAAAATAAATCTTTTTCTTCTACTGTTTTAAATCCATATAGTAAATGTTCATCTTCTTGTATTTGTTGATATACAAATACTTTATAGTCTTTCCCTATTTCAAATGAATATGGGTTAGATACATGTATTAAGTACCCTATTCCATTGTTGTCTAGTACTATTGAATTATTTTTAATAGTAGTAATTGTTCCTTTAATATAATCGTACATATTATCACTCCAATATAATTATACTTGTTTTTTTTACTTGAATCAATTATTCCTATGAAATTCTTATTATTTATATTACGTTAAAAAAATCTCTTGCCAGAGATTTATTTTTTTTTCTTTCTTGTTTTAAAATATATTTTTGCTTGCTGAAATCTATTATCTAAATTTTCTCTTAGATTCGGAAATAATCTTGGTACAATAATAAATACTAGCCAAAAGCAGTCAATATATTTTCCTGTTATAAATGCATGAATTGATAAAAGAATAATTATTAAATAAAATAATAAAATACAGATTACTACTATTAGATTAGTAATATTATTTAAATTTCTTTTACCATCAAAGTTTATATCTTTTCTTTTTATTAATTTATCAGCTTTTTCTTTAAATTTTTCATATCTTTCTTCAATCTCTTCAAAAGATTTAATGTTATCTTTTGAATGGTAAGTATCTTCTCTATATGTGAATGAATAATCTTCATTGATAGTTAGATCTACATTTTGGTAATTATCTATATCTAAGTCTACAGAAAATTCTTCTGAGAATATTTTTAATAGTTGATTTCTACATTTATTAGATATGAAACTGGATTCATTTATATATATTTTTAATTCATTATTAATTTTATTTCTTTTTTCTTCTATCTTCATAGAATCACCTTTATTCTTCTTTTAAATTATAATAAACGTCTTGAACATCATCTAAATCTTCTAAGGCATCAATTAGTTTCATTACTTTTTCTTGTCCTTCTTCATCTTGTAATATTTCCATATTTGGAACGTATGTTAATTCACATTCTAAGAATTCTTTTACTCCTGCGTTTTCTAGTGCATCACGAACTGATGTGAATGAGTTTTGATCTGTTGTGATTAAGTAGTTGTTTTCTTGTTTTTCAAAGTCTATTGCTCCAGCATCAAGAGATGTCATCATCATCTCATCTTCATCATATTCGCCGGGTATTACAATTGATCCTCTTCTTTCAAATATATAACTTACGGATCCATCTGTTCCTAGGTTTCCACCGTATTTTGTAAATGTACTTCTAACCTGTGAAGCTGTACGATTTCTATTGTCTGTTAGGCAGTCAACCATTATAGCAACTCCACCGTGACCGTATCCTTCGTAGCGTACATTTTCATAGTTTGCTCCATCAGAAGAACCTGTTGCTTTTTCTATAGCCTTTTGTATATTATCCTTTGGCATATTTTGAGCTTTTGCTTTATCTACAGCTAATCTTAGTGCTGCATTTTGATTAGGATCTGGAGAACCACCTTTTGCTGCTACCATAATTTCTTTTGCTAATTTTTGAAATATTTTTCCTCTTTGTTGGTCTAATAGTCCTTTTTTTCTATGAATGGTTGCCCATTTTGAATGTCCACTCATAGTACACCTCCTTTTCTTTCTTTATTATGATATCATAAAAATGAATTGAAATATAGCTTTTTTTTGAAACTATGTTAAAATAAATGAAAGGAATGATTATTATGCTAATAAAATTAAGAGGGAAGAAAATTAACATTATTGAGATGAAAAGTCTTAAAGATAAAATTAAGTCTTTTAAATTTGTACTAGAACCTATTGATTATGGTATTGTTTTTTATAATAAAAAAATAATTAATACTTACTTTTTCTGTCAGAGAGTTGATATTTGTTGTTGTGATAAAAATCATAAAATTATCAAATTATATGAAGACTTTCCTAGTGAAAAAATTAGATTTATTAAAAATTGCTATTCTATTTATTATCTTCCTCTGAATACTTGTAAGTATTATGATGTAGGTGAAATTTTTAAAGTAAAAGAGCAATAATTCTATTGTTCTTTATTCATTTCTTTATATATTAATGTCTTTTCTATTACCATTTTTACACTATTATCATTAAAAGGTTTTTCAAGCATATCTACTATATCATATGTAAATGCTTTATCAATTGTTTCTTTCGAAGAGTCTCCTGATATGATTGATACAGGCATTTTATGAAATAGTTTATTTTCTCTCATAAAATCTAGTACAGCAAAACCATCAACTTTTGGCATATTTAAGTCTAATAGTATTGTTTCAATATAATTATTATTTAAGTTTGCTTTAATAATATTTATTGCTTCTTCTCCGTTTTCTGCTGTTCCTACATTATACTTTTCACTAAATATTCTTTTTACAAAGTTTCTTATGATATTTGAATCATCAACAACAAGTATCGTTTTTTGTGTATATTGTTCTATGCTATTTGTATCTGTTGTTTTTTCATTTTGCTCAGAATTATTGTCATCTTTCATATATTCTTGTATTAATAAAATTGCTTTGTTTGTTTCTTGTATTAAATCATTAATGTGACTTGCTATATAAGAGTAATCTCCTGCTTTACTTTTCATTTCGTGCTCATACGCCATATCTCCTAATGTTGTAAAGCCAAAGTATCTTGCGTCACTTTTCATTGAATGTACTGTTATTGCATAATTTGCTAAATCTCTTTCTTTCATGAATTTGATTAATTGGTTGATTTTTGTATGAATTCCTACTAATAATTCTCCTATCGTTTCATTATATGTTGTACTATCACCAAATAATTCTAAGCTTTTATCTACATCTACACCATTTTCTTTTAAAAAATTTAAACTTTTCATATCACACCTCTATTTTTTTAATTATACCTTATATTTTTTGGAAAGGCAATTATATTATTCGGTTTTTTTCTTATATAAGTCTTATTAATGAGAACAGGATATGAGGAATGGTATTTATATAGATATTCTATAATTAATGGTGGTCTATTTGCTTTTTTTAATTTATTATTTGTATTTAATATTATGGCATGTATCCATTCTTCTGGGCAGGTATAAAAGTCAAATTCATCACCATGTAACCCTCCATCACATAGAGCTACTATGAAGTCTAGATTGTTATTTATGGCATATTCTATAGCAATCTCTGCTGCTTTTTTTGCCATAAAACTTATTATTAAATTATAATCTTTAATGTTTTCTTTTTGTTTAAATAATTTTCTTTTTATTTTTAGTTTTTTATTCTTTTTAATATTTTTATAAATTAAAGGATCATAAACAGTTATTGTTCCTGAAGTTAATTTTTTTGATATTCTTATAGCGAGTCTTGGATTGAATCCTTCTCCTATTTCAAGTATTTTTTTTTCTTTGTAGTTCATTTTTTCTAATAGTTTTATATATTCATTATAAATATTATTATTCTCTGAGATGATTTCACATTCATCATATATTTGTTGGATTTCTAATGGAAGAAAGATATTTTTATTTTTTTTATAGTACTTTAGAAAATCGAATATATATTTTTCTTCATTTTCTGTAAAACAATGCGAATATTTATTTAAATATTTTTCTATTTTTTCTTTATCTGTCATTTTTTCTCCTTCCATTTTATTTTTATTAGGACAGGATAATGGTCACTAATTGGTATTTCTGTTATTAATTTTTTTTCTATTAATTTAAATTCACTAGAAATAAATATATGATCTATTGCTCGATGATATTTTGAATTTTTCCATGTTTTTTCTTTAATATCATAGTGTATTATCCCTTTTTCTTTTAATTTGCTTTTAAATTCTTTAAAGGGTGTATGTATATTTTTTAAATTAAAATCTCCTGTTAATATGCTTGGATTTTTATCTTTTGATATAATTTTTAATATTTTTTTTAATTGACGGCGTTTAGCTATTTCTGATAAGTAGTCAATATGAGTATTATAGATTGATACTTCTTTTCCTTCTATTATTACTATTTCTTTTGTTAATACTCTTCTTAATAATGATGGCAGAAATGGCAAATTATATGTTTTCTTTTTTATTACTTGATATTTTGTTATTATTGGGCACCTTTCATTTATTTTTTTAAATATTAATGGTATATGGAATCGATATTTTCCATAATTATTATAATTAATATTATTTAATTGATTTATAAGAGATTTATCTATGTATTTTGATAATTCCTGTAAATTTAAGATATCTATATTATATTTATTTATAAAATTTAATATAGAGTTAATTTTTTCTTCTGAATATATTCTATCATTTTGTATGTTAAATGTTGCTACTACAATCATTAATCTTTAAAATCAAAGTAAAAATCTAATATTCTTACTTGATCTCCTTCTTTTGCTCCTAATTCTCTAAGCTTATCATCTATGCCCATTTTTCTTAATTTTTTGGCAAAACGATAGATTGCTTCATCTGATGTAAATTTTGTTCTTTTAAATATTTTTTCTATCTCATTTCCATATATATGCCATAATCCTTCTTCTTCTTTTTCTATTTTGTATGGTTCTTCTTTTTTAAATTTGTATAATATGTGTGATTCTACTTGCGATTCGTCATATAATGGATTAAATGGTATTTTTTCTAACATTTCTGATAAATGGTCCACTACTTTTTGCAATCCTGTATTTGATAAGGCACTTACTTCAAATATATCTATATTTTTTACTTTTTTCTTAAATTCTTTTAGATTTTCACTTGCACCTTCTATGTCCATTTTATTTGCTATTATGATTTGTGGTTTATCTAATAATTTTGAATTAAATTCTTCTAGTTCTTTATTTATTAAGATATAGTCTTCGTATGGATTTCTTCCTTCAAATCCACTCATATCTATAACATGGGCTATTACTCTTGTTCTTTCGATATGCTTTAAAAATTTATCTCCTAATCCTTCTCCTTTTGAGGCGTTTTCTATTAATCCTGGGAGATCTGCCATTACAAAGCTTTTTCCGAATGAAGATTTAACGACTCCTAGGTTGGGATTTAATGTTGTAAAATGATAGGCTGCAATTTTTGGCTTTGATGCAGAAACGCAGGAAATTATTGTACTTTTTCCGACACTTGGAAGGCCAACTAGGCCAACATCAGCTAATAGTTTTAGTTCTACTTTTAATGTTTTAGACTCTCCTTCTTCTCCGTTTTCTGAATAGTTTGGAGCTGGATTATTTTGTGTTTTGAATGCTGTGTTTCCTCTTCCCCCTCGACCTCCTCTAGCAATTATTTCTTCTTGATTTTTTTGGGATAAATCTGCTATAACTAATCCTGTTTCTGCATCTGTTACTACTGTTCCTTGTGGGACTTTTATAATTAATGGCTCGGCACCTTTTCCATGTTGATTTTTTCCTCTACCGTTTTCTCCGTTTTTGGCTTTTATTAGTTTTTGATATCTTAAATCTAATAAAGTGTGAAGACCTTCATCTACTTTAAAAAGAATATCTGCTCCATGGCCTCCGTTACCTCCGTATGGTCCACCCATTTCAATGTATTTTTCTCTTCTAAAGGCGCAGCAACCATCTCCACCTTTTCCTGCTTCTACTTTTATTATTACTTCATCTACAAACATATTATCCACCTCTTTTTTCTTATATTAAAAAAATAAAACAGGTATTATAATTAACCTGCTCTATATTATTCTCCAACTGGATATACACAAGCTTGTTTTTTGTCTCTTCCTAGTCTTTCATATTTTACTATACCATCAATTACTGAGAATATTGTATCATCATTTCCACGTCTAGTATTTTTCCCTGGAAATATTTTTGTTCCTCTTTGACGATATATAATAGAACCGGCTGTTACAAATTCACCATCACTTGCTTTGGCTCCTAGTCTACGTCCTGCTGAATCTCTACCATTAGATGTAGAACCTTGTCCTTTATGATGGGCAAATAACTGTATATCTAATTTTAAAAATTTCATAGTTATCCTCCTTACTTTACTTCAATGTTATTGGGATAATTCCCTGATAGTTCTTTTAATAGCTTTATCATATTTTTTATAAGTAATTGTGTTGTTCTATCTTCTGATTTAACATCAATAGTCATTCCTTTTTTACTTACCATGTAACTAATATTATTATTATCTATTGAAAGAATACCATTTACAGTAGTTGTTATAATACTACTACATGCACTACAAACAATATCTTTTCCATAATCGTCATACATTGCATGTCCGATAATTTTTATTTTTTTATATTTTGCATTCTCTTTTTCTATTCTTACTTGAATCATATTTATCCATTAATTTTTGTAATCTTTACTTTAGTATATGGTTGTCTGTGTCCATGAGTAACACGATTTGATCTATCTTTACTCTTGTATTTAAATACTCTTATTTTTTTACTCTTACCTTGTTTTATAACTTCTCCAGTAACGGTAACATTAGTAAGATAAGGATTTCCAACTTTTGAATCAAGCATTAATACTTGATTAAAAGTAACAGTATCACCTGCTTCACAATTTATTTTTTCAACATAAATTTCAGTGCCTTCTGTAACGTGATATTGTTTTCCCCCAACTTTAATTACAGCGTTCATATTTTACCTCCTTTTTTTAACTTAAGACTCGCTCTTAAGGTACATAAGTGTTTTTACCTTTTCAATGCGGTTTGAGCATGAGGCTTCAAACAGTATGATTATACCATATTCTTTTTATTATTGTCAATTATTCTTTTTTTAACTTTTGCTTTATCGTTATTATTATTTAATATATAGGTTTCTAGATCCTTTTTACTCTTCTAAGTTTTAATTATTATTTTATTTTTAATCTTTATTTTCTTTTTATGTTTTTATTAAGTGCACTTTTTATTCTTTGTATTTCTTCTTCAGTTAAAACTGTATTATGAATAATTGCTTGGAACAAAGCTTCTATTTTATCTTCGCTGTTTCTATTATAATATCTTTTTACTCTATTTTTAGATATTAATAGTCCATCTATTATATATACTCTACTATTACCTTCTGAATATTCTATTAACTCTGGTATTTCACTATTATCATTTTGTTTTTCACATTCTTTTTGAATATACATTGTATAATTAAAAATATATTTATCTATTTCATTATCAGGTATTTCAAATTTATTTTTTTCTAGTATTTCATATATATCTTTTATTCTATATGGAATTGTACCAATATTTTTTATTAATATTAGTCTTTTTAGATGTTCATTATTTAATATTTCTAAATTTTTTTCTAGTTCGTTTTCTAATCCTATTTCTAATGATATATCTATTTTTTCTGCTAGTTTAGGATTTCTTAAGTAATTTAAATTAGTTCCATTCTTCATATAATTTATTAAATTATATTGTTTTAATATCTTAAGATTTTCTTTTAAAAAGTCGTTGTTTATAATTGCTTCTGGCGAATTAATAAACATCATTGGATTAATACCTATAAATGTTAAATGTCGATAGTTTTTCATTAATGATTTATGTTCTTTACTATTTTCATCTAAAACTTCTGGATAATTTATTAATACTTGTTTTTCTATAATACCATTTTTTAGTAAATTTATTATCATATTAAATGATTCTATACTTGATATATTTTCTATACATTTTACTATTATTTCTTTATTATCAAAAAAAATTGTAAGTTGATTTAATATATTTTGTATTGATTCATATGATATTTTTATTATTTTTTCAAGGTTAACTTCTTTAGCTTCAATATTATATTTTGATAATAATGCGATATAACTATTTTTTGAGTTTTCTTTCTTTAAATAATTATATTTATTATCTTGCTCAATTTGTATTCTTATATTATGGTTATATATGTATAATAGTATTTGTCTTTTTATTTTTTCATTACTTATATTTTTAATTGATGATTCTATTTTAATGATTTCTTTTTGGTTTTTATATTTTTGAATATCTTTTTTTGAATCTTCATATTGTTTTATTTGTTTTTTTAAATCATTAATATCATGCTTTAGTGTACGAATTACACAATTGATATTTCTTTCTATATTTTTTATTTCTTGACTATGAATTAAAATCCTAGATTTTATTTCATTATTCTTTATTGTAGTAAATAAGTAAATTGCATAAATAAATATATTTTTATTTTTAACTAAGTATTTTTTCATTATTTTTATAACTTCTTCTATATCTTGAATTTTTTTATTATTTAGTTTTCTTAAAAAAATATTTATTTCTTTTGCTACTTCTTTTTCTTTATTTATATTTTTATACATAGTTTCTAATATTTTGACTAGGTTATAATAGTTTTTTTCATCAATTTTATCTAATAAGGGTTTTAATATTTTCATGTCATTTTCTATATTATTGAAATATCTAATATCATCACCTACAAGTGTTATTGTTATGTATTCTGTTGGTGATAGGTCTTGAATTTTTGTTTTTGTTTTTAGTGATTCACTTGCTGTTTGATAGAGGTCTAGGATTTTTTGCTTTTCTTCTATTCTATTTTTTTGTAATTGAATTTCTGCGTTAATATCTTCTATAATTTCTTCTATCATTTTTTTGCGTACCCCCTTTCTAGTAATTCAAATAATTTTGTATCTATATCTAAATTTTCTTCTATATATTCAGGATTCGTACATATTTTTTTGATTTTATCTTTATTTTTTTTATAATAGCTTATTTTTGATTCTAGATATTGACGGTAGGCTCTATCACTATTAGATTTCTTTGTAAAAATGGAAATAATTACATACTGATTAGATGAAATTCTTTCAAAAACTACTCTTACTTGATAACCTTTTACTTCTGGGATTCCTTTTACTTTATCATTTTCAGTTAATCTTTTTACGTTTTTAAATGTACCATCTTTTATGGAGTTTAGTAATTCTGCTATTCTTTCATAAAATGATGTGTCTATACTTTTTATTTCTTCTATTGCTTGAATATTACCTGCATCTGTTTTTAGAAATAACAACTGATTTTCTATATTTTCAGTTTCTTGATCTTCATCTTCATCATCTTTTTGGTAGAATGCATCTATTAATAATCTTCTTCTAGTATAAATATCATTAATCTCTTCTCTTGCTGCTTTATATTCCTCTTTTTTTAGTTCTAACTCTTGTATACATTCATACCAATCTTTTAATATTAAGTTTAGTTGAAGCAATATTATATTAATAATATCGCAATAGCGTTCATTTTTTATTGATGGTAAAGTGCTTAGATATTCAGTTTTTAATTCATTTAATTCTAGGCCCATAAATTCGTTATAGTAATATTGTATTTCTTCATCTACTATTATTTTTGTTTCATCTTTTCTTGATAGTATATTTTTTATTTCTTTATTATTACTTGACTTTAATATTGAATTTTGTTCTTTTTTAGCTGCCTCTAATAATAATTTATATTCTTTTTTTTTTCTATCATAAGTAGTGTTATTACTGTTAATAATAGATTCTAAGTCTTTGATTGATATTGATTCTGTTTCATCTATTAGTATATAATCCATTATTTATCACCTCTTTTTTGTCTTTATTTTATGTCTTATTTTACCTATTCCTATTGTTGCTAAACCTATTATTCCTATTCCACTGATTCCTATAGGTATTTTTGATTCGATTTTGTTAAACTCTTTAATTTCATATAATTTTAAACTTTCTTCCGTAATTATTGGATTTTCAAAATCTTCTAAGGAATAATCTATAGCTAAATGGCCTTCACTATTTTTTGCTCCAGCGTTTATACAACTATCAGTTACTTGATTTAAAGTTGCTTGAGTGATTTCAATTTCATCGAAGGCAGGATTTACTTCTGATATATCTATATCTTTTTTATCTTCTGTATATTGAGATCCACCTGCTATCCATAGTTCAAAATTATCAGGAACTGTATTATCTATATTTATTATTTTTTGTGTTAATGATTGGTTTGCATAAATTCCAGAAATATAACCATTCTCATTCATTTTGTCTTTCCATGCATTTAAACTTGCAATTAAAGTTTCATCTGTAAAATTATCAAGTGTTTCTAAGTCAAAGAATACTGGATACTTTATTTTACTATCTTTTATTGTATTTAGAGTTGTTTCTATTTGCTCATTAAACCTTTTCATAAATTCTTCTTTAGATTCATTTTTTTTGGGATATACTTCATTCGTACAATATACTCCTATTGGTATATTATTTTCTTCACATGCTGCTTCATTATATTTAAAGCATTCATCTTCTGTATTTCCGTGATTACTTCGAATAATAATAAAATCAAAATCCATATTATTCCAATCCGTATCTTTTCCTTGCATCTCACTTATATCACAACCCATTAAAGGTTCTTCTAGTGTTACATAAGAATCTTTTCCGTATAATATTCTTTCTTGTTTAGTTGGTAATTTTATTGTTATTTTATTATCTTTATTTAATTGATGCTTTACTAATAACTCAAATAATTCATTATATTTTAATAATGATTCTATACTTATATTGTTTTTGTAAGCTAGTTCTTCTAGTTCTTCCCATGACTTAATACTAACTTTTTTATCTTTCATAAAATTAGATGGTTTATTTAATCCTTTTTCTTTTATATATACTGCTATATCTTTTGTTGCGTGTATTCTTCCTTTTTCGTCTTTATATACATTATAATTACCTTCATAATCTTGATTATTATCCATTATTACGTATACATCTGACTCTTTTATATCTAAGTATTTTTCTGCTTTTTGTAGCAAATCATCTTTTCCTGCTATTCCTACATATATACCATTAGATGAACATTTATCTATAAATATATTTATTAAGTTTTGTTTTTCTGTATTACTTAGTCTTTTGTTTTCCATTATTTCTTTAATATTTATATATACTGGACAATTAACATTATATTTTAAAATTAAATTTTTTACATATTCAATATCATTATATATTTCATAATCTTTTTCTGCTGTACTATTAATAATAAGACCACAAGCTATTCCTTTTTCATTACAGTATTTTATTTTTTGATCAAATAAAAGGGTTGCTAAATTTTTACTAGAACCTGCATCTAGTAATACAAAATCAGAACTTTTAACATTAAAGTTTAAGTATGGTATTATATCTTCATGCCCTATTTCATGTGGTACTAAGTCTCCACTTACTAATTTTTCTTGATTTAAATGAAATGCAAGCCCAGCACCTGCTGATGCTGTTATTAGTATTGCTAGTGGAATTGCTGGATTTATTTTAAATTTATTTATCATATAATACCCCCCATTCTTTTACTGTTTCACATTATACCACATATGTAGGTCTTTGTCAATTTTTTTCTTTTCCCAAAAAAAATCTGTAAAGAATTTATTCCTTTATAGATTTTTTCTTTATTTTTATTGTTGGATATATTGCATTTAATAAAATACTATTTTCTGAATATTTTTTTAATTGTTTTTCTACTGCATTTTCTCCTTCTGTGACAATCAAATTATTAATATCTTTTTTAAATTGATTATATTCTTCTAGATTGTTTGTTGATAAATTATATGAATTATTATCGTTTGTTTTATATTCTGCTATATATAAATAATTTGTATCTATATATGGTTCTATCAATTTACCATTTTCATAATAATAGTATTTATTATTTATTTTATATATTGGCTTATTTATTTTTTTATTTATTTCTGTTTGATATTCTATTTCACATTCATTTGGTAGTCTTAATATTAGCTGACCTATATAATTATATATTTCTGTTTCATTTTCATTTTTGCATATGAAAATATCATCTAGAAAGTCTATTTTAGTATAATTATTATCATTAATCATTTTTATTTCTGATTTATAATTATTTTGGCAAGCTATTTTATAATAATCCTTTTCTTTTAAGGCTAGAAATAAGTAATTATAAATATTTTGTTTGCTGTCAAATCCTATTTTTATTTCATTGTATTTTATTGGTAGAATTATTTTATCTTTTTGTGCTAAACCTAATAAATTTTTTTGTTTAATTATGTTTATGTCATTTATTAATTTTTCTATACTATCATATTTTGCGGGTAATAATATATTATCCTCTTCAAAATATTTTGATGGGTAAAATAATCCTACTTTGTTATCTTTTTTAAAAGTATAACTATTAAAATAAGTGTTATGGTCAATTATATTACAATTTTCAATCAGTGGGGTAATTTTCCATTGATTATTTTCGTATTCCATTGTACATATTGTACTTATTCCATTATTATTAAGAATTATACTATATATTCCTATTTGTTCTATTGAATCATATCTTGGCTCTATTGGATTATCATTATAGTTTAGACCTATTGATAAGCCAAGTTTATTATTATTAATTAATACAAAGTTTTCATCTTTTATTTTTATTTTATCATAGTTTATTTTAACAATTTTCACTATTTTTGGCATATTTTCTTTATTATCCCAATAGTTTATTGTTACTTTTATTATTCCGTGTTTATTATTTTTTACTACATCAAAATAATGATCATATTTTCTGTAACCTATTTCTTTCTTATATAGTAAATTTATATCATCGTATTCTTCACTAGAAATTATTTTTCTTAAAGTTCTACTATATAGTATTTCAATTGTTTTATTATTTTTACATTTAAGCAAAAATCCTTCTATTTTTTCTATTTTATTATATTTTTCTGTTTCTTTGATTTTCCCATCTACTTCTTTTTTAGCATATTGTTGTTTATCTTTAGTAAAAATTAATAGGCCATAATCATTTTCTATATTATCGAATTCTAATGGTTCTTCTATTTCTAATAATTTATTTTCTACATTTATTTTTATTATTCCTTTTTTTTGTTTTGTTACTATAAAACTCTTATTTGACATTCCTTCAATATATTCTACTTTTTCAAAACCTTCATTTATAATATCATTTTTATTTCTTGCTGTATAACAATTAAATATATGATATTTATTTGTATTAGTATTTTTTAATATTAATAATTCCATATTGTCGTAATATAATGAAAAAATATTGTGTTTTTCTATTAATTCATAATTCTTAATAAACATACTTTTATTTTTCACATCATATATATTTATTGTATTATTTCCTTCGCTATTTTTATCTTTACTTATTAAGTATATAAATTTATTATCTTTATCATTAATTATATCATATTTTCCTTTTTCTATTATTAATTGTTTTGATTTTATGTTATATAGTACGACATATCCATTATCTAATTTTACTATAGCTATATCATCAATAATTTCTAGATTGTTGTAAAATACTTTTTCTTTTATTGTTTTATTTTCTATTTCCATAGATTACTCCTTGTTATATAATTTTTTTATTTTAACGCTAGGATTACTATTTTTTGCACTTTGGCTAAGTATACTTTCTAAGTATTCTTCTACCTCATTTTCATTATTATCCCCTATAAATTCTATTAATTTTTTATAATCATCTTTATTGTATGTTGTTATTGTATATATTTGTTCATTTATTTTTAATTTTACACTGTAATTCTTTCTAACTTCTATATAAGTTGGATATAATTTTCCATTTTCATAATAATAGTAATCTCCTTTTATTTAATAATAAATTACTATACTTATATTTTTTTTAAAAGTCAACTTTATAATACAAAAAAACAAGTTTTATAATACAAAAAAACAAGTTTTTACTTGTTTTTAGTTTTATTCATTTATTTGATTTTGAGATACGTAATTTCTCACTATTTCTATTATTCTATTATATTCATTTTGCAATTCTTGAAAATGTTCTTGTACAAAGGTTGAATCATTTTCTTTGCTTTTTAGCTCATGTTGATAACTAATATCTGCTAAATTCATAAATCCTAAATATTTACAGTCACTTTTTAAGGAGTGAACTAATATTGCATATTCTGGCATATTATTTTCATTTTTGTATTTTATAATATTATTCCATTTTTCATCTATTTCTTTTGAAAAGTCTTGTATGGTCATATTATACATTTCCATGTCTCCTAATAATTCTAGAGCGTGATTGATATCTACTCCATTATTTATTAGATAATCTTTATCATAGTTTTCATTATTAATTGTTTCTAATGGTACTACTGGTATGGTCTCTATTTCATTGTTTAAGATTTCTATTGGTTCTATATGATCTATTTTTATTGGCGTTAAAGTGTTTAAATCTTTTTCTTCAATATTTTGTTTTGTTTCATATTGAATAGCGTTTTCTTTGATTGCCCTATTCATTACTTCAATTAATTGTTCTTTTTCAATTGGTTTTGCTAGATAGTCACTAAAACCATCTTTTATATATTTTTCTCTCATTCCACTAATTGCGTTTGCAGTTAAAGCTATAACAGGTGTATTAAAATTATCTATTTCTTTTAGTCTTTTTAATGTTTCTACTCCGCTCATTTTTGGCATCATGTCATCTAAAAGAATTATATCAAACTTATCTTTATTTTTTATTTTTGAGATACATTCAAATCCACTTTCACATGTTGTAATCATGTTGGCATTATATTTTTCTAGTAATTTTGTTGTTACTTTTAAGTTTAATGGATTATCATCTATTATTAATATTTTAATATTATATAGATCTAACGTATTTTGGTTAAATTCATTAACTTCTTTTTCTTCAATCTCTATTCCTTGATTTATTACAACTGTAAATTTACTTCCTTCACCATATACTGTATGAACTATTATTTTTCCACCCATTAATTCTATTAATTGTTTTGTTATCGCTAATCCTAACCCAGTTCCTTCAATTGTTGTATTTTTGTCTTCATCTAATCTTTGGAATTTAGTAAACATTTTATCAATGTTTTCTTTTTTTATGCCTCTTCCAGAGTCTTCTACAGTTATTATTAATTTGGTTGCCTTTTCTGAATTAACACAATTGACTTCATAATGTACATAACCTTTTTCTGTATATTTGCATGCATTGCTTAGTAAGTTTGTTACTACTTTTTTTAAATTCGCATGATCTCCATAAAGTGTTTTTGGTATATCATCTGCTATTTTATAGGTAAATTCTAATCCTTTATCTCGAGCTTTTATTTCTATCATTTTTGCTAGACTTTCAAATAATTTTTTTGCATTATATTTTGAGTCAATTATTTCAATCTTTCCAGCTTCTATTTTTGATATATCTAAAATTCCGTTTACTATTTCCAATAATGTATCTGAAGCATTTATGATATCTTTAGCGTTTTCTTTTGCTTCTTCTAGTGTTTTTGCATCCATTATACAATCACTAAAACCTACTATTGCATTTAGAGGTGTTCTTATTTCATGAGACATACTTGATAGAAAATCTGTTTTAGCACGACTTGCTTTTTCTGCTTTTTCTTTTGCTAGTTCTAGTTGCTGAATCATTTTCATATCTGGATTTTCTATTGTAAAGAACATTATATAATTTATAAACGTTAATGAAATAGAAATAATAATTAAATATGGATTAAAACGAGATATGATTATTAATAATATTATACTTACTATAACAGAAATCAACGGAATATAACGCTTATCTATTTTTTTTGGATTTAGAATCATTACTGTTAAGGATATCATTATATAAAATGATATTGCTAAAATAAGAAATTTTATAGATGAACCTTCTACACTAAAATGTCCATTACTGCTTATTACGGATATATTTCCTAAAAGTATGAATATTGAAAATATAATATCAACTATTGTAACATATTGAAAAATTTGTTCTGAGTTATCTCTTATTTTTTGATAAGTTATAATTGCTATATATAAAAATAAGGAACTCATATATATTACTAATAAGATAAAATCAAATTTATTTAGTATTTGTATAATTATATCTATCGTTGGAGTAATATTAAAAAGTGAAAATGATTGCAATATTGTTACTAGTATTGAATCAATTAATACTACTATTATCATTATTGTGTACATATTATTTTCAAGTAGTGGCATCCTCTTTTTTAAGAAAAAAATCATACATAATAATATTGAAAAAAATATTGAACATATAGGCAATATCATTCCTTGCATTTTAACACCTTCCTATTATATTTATATTATATATTAATTTAGGAAAATAAAAAAGAAGAAATTAATATCTTCTTTGAAAATTATTTCTAATTATTTTTCTTGCCATTACTATACTGTGCGCGTTCTTAGGTGTTATGTTTTTAATTTTAGCTATATCTTGTAAAGCTTTATAATATTCCATTTCTTTTTTTGTTTGATAGTCTGCAGTTGTTTCTATTTCAGGGTCATAGTAATCAACTGTTTTTATTCTTTCTTTTAATTGTTCTTCCCACGCTTCTACTGAATAGTAGTGATATTTTAATAATTCATCTCTTGTAGTTTTGCCATATTTTTGCATCATTAAATATGTCCAATAAGCCATTTTATCTCTTAAATAAGTTAATGCTTCTTTTTCATTATATTTTGTTAAGTCAATTGGATCATCTACAACTGTATGAATAATATCATTTTTATGTAAGTCTTTTTTGTAGTGTATTACAGGTACTACTCTTACATTTGTTTCTTTAGCAATTTTATATATTCCTGGCCACAAGTGTAATAAAAGTTTATCTGTGCATTTGTTCCATACTCCTTCTGGATATATTATAATGTCTTTTCCCATTTTTAATACTGTGATACATTTTTTTATGCTTGATTCTCTTGATGATGCAACTTTTCTGTTAACTAAGATTACTCCATTTATCCATGATATTATACCATCTATTGTATTATAAAATTGTGGCAAACTGCCAAACAAAATATATGCATTTTTATTTGCTGATAGGACAGTTGCTAAAGCATCGTCTTTGAAACCATGGTTTGCTATCCAAATATATATTTCGTCTTTTTTTAAATTAGCTCCTTCATCTTTTTCTAATATATTTTTGTCTAAAACAACATTCTCTCCTAATTTTATTTGTTCTTGATAGTCATAGTATTTTAATTCATTTCTATCTTCAAATACTTGTTTACTTTTTAAAAATGAATGCCCATATTTTTTTATTATTTTATTTATTTTTTCTCTTCTTTTCATAATTGTTTCAGAGAATAATTTGTTTTCATCATTATCTAATAAATAATAAAAATGATTTGCTAAATAATAAAATAGTAATGATGGTTTTTTGTTTCCTATTAAGTCCTTTATAGTTATTATTTTATCTTGATATTTCTTTTCTATTTTTTTTAATATCTTTTCTTTTAATTTTGACAAGTCCCCTTATCCCCCTTTTTTTTCGTATTATACTACTGTTTTTATTATCTTTCAATTCTCTACAGTTATGTTTTAGTTCCACTGGTGCAATTATTCTTTTATCATTATATGAGGAAACTGTTCCATACATAGAAAAAGTCATAATAAAAACAAGTACAAAACATAATATTAATTCTATGGTTGTTATTCCTAACTTATTTAGCTTTTTTATATATTACATCCTCTATTTTTTATCTTTTATAATTGTATAATATCATATTTTTCTAAAAAAAAAGAAGATTTATTCTTCTTCTTTTGATATTTCTACTTTTCCTTTATAACTTCCACATTTTGGACATACTCTATGAGATTTAATCATTTCTCCACAACTAGGACATTTAGTCATTCCTGGAATATCCATTGCATTATGACTTCTTCTCATTCTTTTTCTAGTTTTTGAAACTTTACGGAAAGGAACCGCAAACAATTGAATATCTAATTTCATCATATTATCCCTCCTTTTCACTATCTTTACTATCATCACGATTATCAATCTATTTTATAAATCTTCTTCGCGAATTAATCTCCATCCATCTCCTTGTATTTTACTAAAATCTTTTACTTCTGTAAAGTACGTGGGGACCTCTAGTACAATATTTTCCCATAAAAACGACAAAATATCAAGACTATTTTCGTTTTTTATATAAATTTTATCTAAATTCTCATCTATTTCTATGTTTATTGGATAATCAATTATCTCTAATGTAATACTATCTTGTATCTTTATTGTGGTTTTTATAGTACAGTTGATATGAACTGTTTGATAATCATTATTTATAATATTCCCTTTTACTTCTACTGGAAACGTTTGAATAATTTCTGGATATTTAAACGTTTTATTAAAATAATAGATACCACTAATATCTATTATTTTGTCATTTATTAATATTGTATTATTCTTCATCTTTTTTATCCTCTAGATTATTTATTATGGAGTTATCTTCTATTACTTTCATTATACCATGATAATGCATTTTTGCTCCTAAAGGTAGCTCACTTTCTTGACTTACCCATACTCTTATTGAAATCGTTGTTTTATCTAATGCTTCCATTATATTTTCAGTCAGTACTCCATTTTCTAATTCTTCTAAAGTGTATATTTCTGTTTTATTCTTTCCAACTTTTACAGATATTCTTATATCTGATTTTGATATTAGTTTTTCTTCACAATTGTCTTTTGAAATTGTTTCTAAGTCTTCTTCTATTTTTATTCTATAACCTACTTTTTCTGTTAAGTTGTTTTTAATGTTTATTATGTAATTTTTTGAACTAAGACCTACAGAGTCTGTAACAGGAGTAACTTTTGTTATACTTATTTTATCTCCTGTTTTTTCTAGATAGGTAACATCTAGGTTTTCTGAGTTTGATTCAATACTTCTATCATCTTGAAATTTATAATAGATAAAATATGTTGGGATAATTGCTATAAGTAGTATAAAACTTATATATATTGTATTTTTTATTAATTCTTTTTTTCTCATTTCTTTATATAGCATAAATATCACACCTCTTAGCTCAATGTTATTTTATCAAATTATTATTAATAATGAAATATCTATACTTGTTGTTTTACAACTATTGACACATTTCAATAACTTTTAAAACAACATTATAATCTTTACAATTTACTATAAATCTGCCAGAATGACAAAATCGTAATCCTTTTATATTAGATATTTTTTCTAATTCTTCATTTTCTAAACCTGCCCAAGACTCTGGAAATGCTTTTCTTGGATTATGATCTTGAAAAGATATTGGAACTGTTTTTATAGCAAATCCTCCTCTATTTGATGGAAATGCTACAAACTCTATTTTATTATATTTTTCATCTTTTAATAATGTTTCTTCGTATGGAAGATATTCATCTAGTATAAAATAATTACTTGTTCCATCATATTTATTTAGATACTCTAGTACTTTTTTTTCTGCCAAAATTTTTCCTTTTATATAAGATAGTTCTTCTTTTAATATCATTTCTGCAAGTTTTACGGCTTTTAAAAATTGATCACTTTCGTTTTCTGCACTTTCAAAGCTTGGATTAAACATTTTTATTATACTAGGTATTGTTTTTACTTTAAATGTACTTTCTATTTTTGGAAATACTCCATTGTCATCGGCGTCTATTCCTTCTATTAGGTCTTTATCTACTGCTAGATAAATTGCTTCTACTTCTGGAAAATTATTTTTTTCTAAATAATCTTTTCCAAAGTCTTTCCATAAGAGTCCAATCGAACTATAAGGAATTTGATTTTCTCTTTTCTCTGAATCTAACTGGTGATGATCATATTTTCCTCTTCCTATATCATATATTATACAATCTTGTTGATTATCATCTTTTTTTATGCTATTTGTTCGATACACTTTTATATTTTTTTTATATAAATGAAGGAATGCTGTTGCAAAAACCTCATCTGCGTGCATGGTTCCACTATGAGTTATACAATTTGCCTCTTCTATATTATGTACTATTTGTATCATTTTTTACCTTCTTTCATCACTTCTTGCTATTAAAATTAATCTAAATATTTCTATTAAAGATGTAGCTACACCTGCTACATATGTTAGGGCAGCTGCTGTAAGCATTCCTCTACATTCCTTTTTTTCGTTTTTATCAATTATTTTTAATTTTTCTATTTGTTTTAGAGCTCTATTTGATGCGTTAAATTCTACTGGTAAAGTAATAATTTGAAACAATAAGATAATTAATTCTGTTAATATACCTATCCATAGTAGTTTAAATATTGATGTTATGATACTTATCAATATTATTATATAACCTATTTTAGATGCAAAATTTACTAGTGGAACTATAGAACTTCTTATTCTTAAAAACAAATATCCATTCTTATCTTGTATTGCATGTCCACATTCATGAGAAGCTACACTTATTGCGGCTATTGTTTTACTATTATAAATGTCACTAGAAAGATTAACTACTTTATTTTGTGGGTCGTAGTGATCACTAAGAGTTCCAGTTACTTCTTTTATTTTCACGTTTTTTAATCCGTTTTTATCTAATATTATTCTTGCTACTTCTTTACCTGTATATTGATTAGCATTTTGTATTTTATTTGTTTTATTATATTTTGTATTTATGTAGAGCTGTGATACAATCGTTATCATTAATGATAGAAATAATAATATTGTGTACATATTTCCTCCTTTATTTTTGGCAAGTATCGTTTTTTATTGGGGTATCTTTTCCATTATTTGGGAATGTATAATTGTAATTTATACAACATAATACTACTGTATAATTTTCGTCTGGTAGATTGCTAGATTCTCCTCCTGCTCCAGTTGTTGTTCTTGTAACTTTTCCGTCACATATATTCTCGGAAGATGACGGATCAGTTGGCCTCTCTAGATAATCTTTTTCATATAAATCATTAATTGTTACTGTTGTTGCGGTTGGATGATCTACAATATATTCTTCCATTGCAGAAATACTTGATTGTACTAACGTTTCATATGCTTTTTTTCTTGTACCATTTATATATCTAGAATAAGCAGTGATTGCTAATCCCATTAATATGCCCATTATTGTTATAGTTCCTAATAATTCTACTAATGAAAATCCTTTTTTATTCATTTTTACACCTCTTTTAAATATTCTTGTAATTTTTTTCCTACTTCTTTTCCGACTATTTCAGATAATTCGTCAAGTGATGCTTCTTTCATTTTTTTTAAAGAACCAAATTTTTTTAATAGTTCTTTTTTTCTTACGTCACCAATTCCTGGTACAACATCTAATACACTTGAAAGAGCCCCTTTTGCTTTTATATTTCTGTGATAAGCAATGGCATATCTATGTACTTCTTCTTGTATTCTTGTTAGAAATAAGAATAATTTTGAATCTTTATTTACTGGTAGTATATCATAATTTTGATTCATTATATAGCTTGTTCTATGATTTTTATCTTTTACTAATCCTATTATTGGTATTTTTAATCCTAACGAGTCTAATATTTCTTTACAGACATTTATTTGCAGTTGCCCTCCATCCATAACTATTAAATCAGGGGCTTCTATTTCTCCCATTAATGTTTTGAAATATCTTCTATACAATACTTCTTTCATAGCGCCTAAATCATCTTTTACATCTGTTGAAATTTTATACTTTCTATATAAATTTTTATTTGGAATGAAATCATCAAATACTACCATTCCTCCTACATAAAAAGTTCCAAATAAATGAGAGTTATCGAATGATTCCATCCTTCTTACAGAGTTAAGATTTAGTAATTTTTTTAATTCTTCTAGGGCTTTTTTTCTTTCTTCATCATCTCTTTTTAATGTTTCTTCTTTTAATTCCATCTGCTCTTTTGCATTTTCATAAGCTAAATCTAGAAGACTTTTTAATTTTCCTTTTTGTGGTGTATATACTTTTATATTGAAATAATTTGAGACTAGGTCTTTATCAATTTCTTGTGGTATGTATAACTCATGTGGTAAAAGTGTTTTTTCATAAAATTTTATAAGATATTCTAATATTTCTGATTCTATATCACCTAGAGATGAAATAATTTCATTGTGTCTTCCAAATAATAGACCATCTCTTATAAAAAATATTTCTATACTTAGATAATTATTATCATAATAATAGTTTATTAAATCAAAATTAAAATTCTTATTTAGATCAATTTTTTGTTTTTTTAGTGTAGTATCAATATCATCTAGCATGTTTTTTAGTTCAAGTGCTTTTTCATAATTCATATTTTCACTTGCTTTATTCATTTCTTGTTTTATTCTATTTTTAATTTCATCACTATCTCCTTTTAAGAAACTAATAATTTCTTTATTCATTGATTCTATTTCTGATTTATCTACTTTTTTACAACAATACCCTAAACATTCGTGTATATGGTAATATAAACATAATTCTTTCTTTAGGTGGTCACATTTTCTTAGAGGATATATTCTATTTATCATATTTACTGTTTTTCTTGCTGCTGTTACATTTGGATATGGCCCATATAGATGATTTTTATTACGCTTTCTTTTTACATTTCGTATTATTTTTAACGTTGGATATTCCTCGTTTGTTAATTCAATATAAGGATATGATTTATCATCTCGAAGGAGGATATTATATTTTGGGTCATATTTTTTTATTAAAGTTATTTCTAGTATTAAGCTTTCTAGTTCAGATGATGTAACTATATATTCAAAATCATCAATATCTTCTACTAACATTTTTGTTTTGCCTGTTAAAGTTCTTGTAAAATAACTTCTTAATCTTCTTTGCAAGTTTTTTGCTTTTCCGACGTATATTACAACGCCATCTTTATTTTTCATTTGATAACTACCTGGTTTTGTTGGGACTAGGCTTAATTTTTCTTTGAAATCTTTCATATGTTCTCCTTCTGATATTATTATAAGCTATTTTTTACATGATTTCTATTGTAAAATAGAATAAAATGTTAGATGATTTATTGTACAAATAACTCTAAAATGATATATTAATGTTGAGGTATTTATTATGTTTTTAGAAATTTCAAATACTTGTAGTAATTCAATGCTATTTACATTTTTATCTATTGTTAAAACTTTTTTTAATGTTTTACATATAATCGTACCATTACTACTTATAATATCTCTTACTATTTCTCTTACTAAATTAGTTCAAGATCCTGATGAGAAAAAGGCTCCTAAAAAAATATTAAATTCTGTTTTAGCTGCTGTTATTGTTTTTTTTCTTCCTACTATGATTAATGTTGTTATTAATTTGGTAGCAGGTGAAGGTGATTTTAGTAGTTGTTGGGAAAATGCATCTATTCGTTCTAATTTATCTCATAAATATCAAGAGATAAATGGTAATAATAAACAAAGTATTAATATTAATGGTTATGAGCCTGGAAATAATAATGGTAATAGTTCCGGAAGCAATACTACTTCTACTGTAAATGGAGTTACTCTTCCTTTTGATTTAGAACATGCTATTAAGGTTGGTGAAAGTATTCATACTTCTCGGAATGGTAATTTAAAATGGCAAGGCAAAACTATTCATACTGTTGGTGGAACAATTGGAGCTTATGAAGAAGTTATTAATATTTTTAATGGAACAGACTATCATATTTATGAGATATATGATATTTTAGTAAAAGCTCATCCAAATTTAGTTTATAAACATATTGAACCTTATGAATGCGAGGATATTAATAACAAGTTTGGGTTTACAAAATCTAGAGCTTCTGCTAATATCAATGAAGTAGATAAAGCTCTTAATCAAGGAAAGTTAGTTCAATTAATGGTTGGTACTAATAAATGGAGAAATGATAAAGGTAAATTAGTTAATTGGCCTGGTGGTCATACAGGATTAATATTCTATTTTGATGGTAAGTATTATCATATGAAAGCTGCTGGTAAAATCAATCAAAAAAATGCTATTTATACTAGACAACAATTAATTGATTGGATTGGTAATACTAGAAAAAGATTGGTAATATATACAAAAAATAAGCAATGAAATTATTGATATTTTTCCATCGCTTTCATCATTTGATTTATCTGTTTTTGATTTGGTTTTCTTCCCATTTGCATCATAAGAGCTTTTATCATATCTTCATTAATTGGAGGATTCTTTTTTAAATAACTTTTCATAAATGTTCTTGCTCCAAAAAAACCAATAACTGCTCCTATTACTATACCTACAATTAATATTAATATGTCATGTAACATAATTTCCCTCCTCTTAAATATTTTACATAAAATTATGCTTTTAGACAAGTGATTTTCTACAATAATCATCTAAAAAGAAAAAATCTGTTTTTTGAAAAGAACATGCAAATAAATTTGGATTTTCTTTTAATAATTCAAAAAATGTTGAAAAGTTCTGTTCACATTCTATCTTCATAAAATAATGATTAATTATTAATCTACTTATTTCATTTCTATATAGATTATTGATAATATGAATATCATTTCTTTTGGAATATGGGATTGATTGATGGTATTTTATAAATAAGTTTTTATCTAATTCTTTTTTATTAAAAGGGGATACTAATTGTCTAAATAAATGGTACCCATAATCTACTTCTGTTTTATCTAAATAGTATATGTTTTTTAACATTAGAAATAAAGTACTTGGACTATCTTTATATAGAGAAACAAATTCGTCTTTTAATTGAAAAATATAATATACTTTCATTTTATCACCATTTATAATATATCATTTATAATTGTCAAATATTGTTGATTTAGGAGGATTTTTATGAAATGTAAATATTATAATATTATAATTAATAAGAGTAAGTAGTGCCCAAATTGTGATAAAGTTACTGACCAAGGTAAAAACTATTTGGCTTTGGCATCTATTTTATCTTTAGTTTTTAGAAATTCTTACTGTTATTTTATTTATATATTTAATTATTAATGGAAATTTCTAATAATTATTATAGGAGGTTTTAAAATGATATTAGATATTAGTAATACTTGTAATAATTCCATTCTCTTTACTTTTTTATCTATTGTAAAAACAATTTTAAATTTATTGCATATAGTTGTCCCATTATTGCTTATATTGTCTCTTACTATTACACTTACTAAGTTGGCTCAAAATCCTGATGAGAAAAAAGCACCTAAGAAGATTATTAATAGTCTTATAGCGACAGTAATTATTTTCTTTCTTCCAACTATTATAAATGTAGTTATTGATTTAGTTGCTGGAGAAAGTGATTTTAGTAATTGTTGGGAAAATGCTTCTATTCATTCTAATTTATCACATAATTATCAGGAAATTAATGGTACTAACAAACAAAAAATTAATACTAGTGGTTATGAGCCTGGTAATAAGCAAGTTAATGATGGTGGTAATCAAA
Organism: uncultured Caryophanales bacterium; assembly: GCA_947165475.1. Lineage (GTDB taxonomy): Bacteria > Bacillota_I > Bacilli_A > RF39 > UBA660 > UBA3789. The sequence goes on from CAMVAN010000002.1 coordinate 38,820, forward strand.
CTTCATCTAATGGTTCTTTTGATTTGGAACATGCTATTAAGGTTACTTCTGATCCTCATAATAGTAAACATGAGAATCTTCCATGGCATGGGTCAACAGTCGGCAAACATGCTGGAATGATTGGTGCTTACGTTGAAGCTATTAATATATTAAATGGAACGGATTATACTTTGCTTGAAATTTATAATAAGATTATTTCATTGCATCCTGAACAAAAATCCAAAAATGTACCTGTATATGAGAATGATGATGTTAATAAACTATATAATATCAAGGTGGAACGGGCCTCTCCTAATATGAATGAAATTAAAAAGGCTCTTTCTGAAGGAAAGCTTGTTGCTGAAATTGTTGATACTACTAAATGGAGAAATGATAAAGGCAATTTATTTGGCAAAACTGGTAGACACACTGGACTTATTTTCTATTTTGACGGAACTCATTATCATATGAAGACTTCTGTTCAGCCTAATGGAATCTATACGGAGTCTCAATTAAGCGACTGGTTAGGCAATGCATCTACTAAACTTGTAATATATTCTTATTGCAATAACTGTAATTAATAGATTTAGGATTGTTTTCTATAAGGATTATAATCTTTTTTATTTTATATATAAATTAATTTTATTGTCCTTATATGATTTATATATTTTATTCCATATTTCACTTTCTACATATCTTGCTTTTTTGGGATGCATTAAATATCGTACAGTTAATTCTATATAATTATCTACAATTCTAGTGTAAATAACTGGATCAAATTTATTATAATAAATTCTATTTGTTGAATTAATATAGTTTATTTGATTTTTCATTTTAGGTGGAATATTTTTTATTATTTCATTGTTATTAATTATCTTATATATTTCCTTTTTATTTTTTTGTAAATCACCTTTTAAATCTATTTTTATTATTATTTCATCCCATATATATTTAAATCCTTTTGTTATATTTTTTATAGGTTTTGTTAATACAATTGATGATGGGAATGTTACAATTATTCCAGTTGATTGACCATGGAGTTCATTTGCTGATACTTCTACTATTTCAAATGATAATGCAAAAATATTGGTAACGTCTCCTTTAATTCCATCTATTTCTATTCTATCTTCTACCTTAAATGGTTTTTTTATGTTTATATATAGCCCACAAAAAAAGTTTAGGATTAATTCTCTTAATGCAATTGTCATTGCTGCTGTAATAACACTGATTAAAGTCATTAAATTTTTTATAAAATTATTCCATATTATAATAAAAGATAAACATTCTAATATATTTAATAATATCTGTAAAGTATGATTTATAAAGTATTCTTTTCTACCCTCCATTTTTTTATAAATTATATGATGAATTAGTTTTCTTAAAATGCCATAAAATATAAATATAAAGGTAGATTCTAATAATAATGATAATAAATTATAATTTGTTGTACTAATAATATTTATTTTTTTTATTATCTCATTAAATATTTGCATCTAGTTTCACCCCGCGAAAGATGATTATATCATATATTATTCTTTTTTATTAACAAATTATTCTTACTTTACATAATTTTACAAAAAAAGCATAGATTTCTCTATACTTTTTTATAATTATTATTTTTTATATGTTTTTTGTATATCGTCATAATCTATTATTCTATTTGAACCAAATCCATCTGAATCTATATGAAGCATCTCATAAACATATTGTTTGGCTTTATCGTGAGCGTTTCCATATTCATCTGTATAAAAAGGTCTAACTACATTTGATTTTGAAATTGGAAATGTTTCACCATTTATATCAATAATATATTGGTTAGCTTTATTTGCACAATTATCACAATCATATATAATATAATTACCATTATCTAGTACTAATAGTACTGTTGATTCATTATTTTCATCTGAATAATTTTTTGTTTCTAAGTTCAATGTGTTTTCTTCATTTACAGTTTGTTCATTATCTTGATTATTTGCATTTTGCCCAGCACATCCTGGTAATAATGTTGTTGTTCCAATCATTGATGCTAGTATTAAATAGTTTTTAAATTTTATTAATTTATTTTTCATATTTATTTCCCTCTCTTTAATTACATTTATTTTTTGTGAACTCTTTATTATTAGGCTTTTCTTTAGATTCTTCGTTTTTATTTTCTTCATCGATTATTTTTAGCAAATCGTTTAATGAGTTAATGTCATAATACTCATGCGTAACAGCATTGAATCCTGCAATTTTTTTGCCTTGTTTCTTTTCATCTTTTATAGATAATATATAAATAGTTGTTTTATTTACATTTAGTGTTGCTATCACATCACCTTCAAGTAATTGTTGTTTTATTAGATTAAATAATCTTTGGTTTTTGAGAACTATTATTTTGGGTTTTCTATCTGTTTCATAGCTATTTTCCCATGTTTCATAAGTACTTCCGTAATTATTATATTTGTTGTTTTCTCCATACATATTTTTATCTCCTTATGACATTTTATTCTAGCATTATCGAAATTTTTTGTAAATAGTTTTTTCTTTTTTGTTTAATTATATGTATTTTTAATTAATTGTTGTTTTAAAATATTATTAATGTTAAAATACTTTTTGAGGTTTTTATTATGATTATAAATATTACAAGTACATGTTCAGATTCTATTTTAATACCATTTTTATCTATATTAAAAAATTTTTTAAATATTATTCACATTGTTGTACCTTTATTATTAATATTATCTGTTACATTAACTATTACAAAACTTATGCAAGATCCTGATGATAAGAAAGCTCCTAAAAAAATTATAAATAGTGTTATTGCTATTGTGATAATCTTCTTTTTACCGGTTTTTTTAGACATTGTTATTAATTTAACTGGAGAAGATGAAAGTATTTCAAATTGCTTTAATCTAAATCAATCTCAAGACAGGATATCTTCATCTTATCAAGAAATTAATGAAGGTGAAAAGAAAAAAATTGTTAGTGGGTCTTATGAAGATGGAAATCAAGAGAGTGATATTAATTCCAAATAAAAAGAAAATGAAATTCATTTTCTTTTTATTTTAGTAAATTTTCAATTCTTTCTTCTAAACTGTCTACATCAAATCCAAATTTTTTGTATATATCCTCTTTTTTGCCACTTGCACCAAACTCATCTAAGCATATTAAATATTTTGTATTATAGATTAATTGGTTCCATGAAAGAGATGATGCAGCTTCTACCACAATTTTTCTTACTTCTACTGGTAATATATTTTCTCTATATTCAAAGTCTTGTTTTAAGAATCTTCCCAAGTTTGGCATAGATACTACTCTAATTTCTATTCCTTTTGTTTTTAAGCGTTTTGCAACTTCTAACACAAGATGTAATTCTTCTCCACAAGTCATTATAATAGCATCTGGCTTTTTCATAGTATCTAAGACTATGTATCCACCTTTTTCTACTTCATTTACTTTTGTTTCTTCTAATATTGGAGTTTTATTTCTTGATAAGCTTATTGCTGAAGGACCTTGTTCTTTAGCAAAAATAGCTTTGTATGCTCCAATTACTTCATTAGCATCTGCTGGACGAAATACATCTAATCCTGGTATACTTCTTAACATTAATAATTGTTCAACCGGTTGATGAGTTGGGCCGTCTTCCCCTACACTTATTGAATCATGGGTAAAAATATATATGCCAGATAAGTTCATCATACATGAAAGACGAAGTGATGGCTTTAAATAATCACTGAATGATAAGAAAGTTGACCCATATGAACGAAAACCACATAAGCTTAAACCATTCATAATTGCTGCCATTGCATTTTCTCTTACTCCAAAAAATATGTTTTTTCCTAAATAATTAGTACATGAGAAGTCTCCACCATCTTTTATATATGTTTTATTTGATGCAAATAAGTCAGCACTTCCTCCTATCATGAAAGGGGTATTTTTTACTACGGAATTAAGTATTTTTGATGAAGAGTCTCTTGTTGACTCTAACTTTTCATCTGGAGTTTCATAATATAAATTATTTGTTGAGATTGACTTATTACTTCCTCTGAAGAAGTCTAGTTCTTTTTGAATGCTTTCATCTTGAGACTCTAAATTCTTTATGAATTTTTCTTGAAGACTTCCACATCTGTTATTAATTATATAAGAAAAATCTTCTAAAACATTTTTACTTATTGCAAACGGAATATCTCTTATTCCTAGTTTTTCTTTTATTTTTGATATATCTTCTTCCTCTAGTGGGGTACCATGCACTTTATTTGTTCCTTCATTTATAGAGTGTTTTCCTATTGTTGTTTTTACTTCTATTATTGTTGGTTTTTCAATACTGTTTTTTGCTTCTTCTATTGCTTTATCGATTGATTCATAGTTGTCACCATTTTCGACAATTATAACATTCCAGCCCATTGATTGAAATCTCATTGGTATATTGTCTGTAAATATGTTTTCTGTTTTCCCATCTAAACATATTTTATTAGAATCATACAATACAATTAAATTATTTAATTTATATGTTCCCGCCAATGATGCAGCTTCATAACTAATTCCTTCCATTAGGTCTCCGTCACTGCATAATACATACGTTTTAAAATTAATTAAATCTTTATATCTTTCTCTTAAATTTGCTTCTGCCATAGCCATCCCTACCGCTGTCGCAAATCCTTCTCCTAGTGGGCCAGTTGTACAATCAACTCCAGGTGTTAGCCCATATTCAGGATGACCGGGAGTAATTGAATCAATCTGCCTGAACTTTTTCAAATCTTCTAAATCTATGGGAAATCCAGCTAAATATAGAGTAGCATATAATAAAGCGGAACCATGCCCTGAACTCATAACGAAACGATCTCTATTAAAATAGTTAGGATATTTTGGATCTATATTTAAATGATGAGCATATAAACTGTACATTATTGGAGCAGCTCCTAACGATATTCCAGGATGTCCACTATTTGCCTCATGAATCATGTCGATAGATAATGTTCTAATTGTATCTACTATTTTTTGCTCATTTATTTCATCCAAAGTTTCTATTTCGTTTACCACTAATATTCCTCCTTCATTTGTATATGTTATTATATCATGTTTCTTTACTTTTTAAATTTTATTTTTTTATATGTTTCCATTATAATTATCATAATAATACCAAATAATAGTAATATTGATAAATCCATTATAGGAATAGGCTTTGTTTTAAATACTGATGTTATAGCAGGGATTTTTAATACAATAAGTCCTAATACAATACTAAATAATATACCTATTCCAAAGATTGGATTACTTTTTAAAGAAATATCTAGAGTACTTTTCTTTTCACTTCTACAATTAAAAGCATGCATATTTTGAAGTATTATCATTAAAGCCATTACGTATCCTCTTGCCATTTGGATATCTACATTTTTTATCTTAATTAAATATACCCATAGTCCAAAAACAAAAGAACCTATTATTATTCCGGAGAATAATATTTCATCAATTAATACTTTATCAAAGAAACCTTCTTTTGGACTTCTTGGTGGTTCTTGCATAATATCTTTTTCTTTTTTCTCAAATGATAATGCAATATCTTGTATTCCATCTGTTACCACATTTAACCATAATAATTGTATAGCAACTAATGGCATTGGCATATTACATAGTATTGATAGTACAAAAAATAATACTTCTGCTATTCCACATGATAATAAGAAATAAGCAATTTTCCTAATATTTGCATAGGCTACTCTTCCTTCTTGTACTCCATTTACAATTGAATGAAGTCTGTCATCTAATACAATCATGTTTGCTGTTTCTTTAGCAAGGTCAGTACCACTTCCCATGGCTATACCAATATTAGAAGCCTTTATTGCTGGTGCATCATTAACTCCATCTCCTGTTACAGCAACAAATTCCCCTTGTCTTTTTAATGACTCAATTATTTTTAATTTTTGTATTGGAGTTACTCTACTAAATACTTTTTTAGTTAGAATAAATTTATCAAATGTTTTTTCATCTTTTTTTAACATATCATCAATATCTTTATCAGTCGCTACATCATCATATGAGATAGTTAGTTTTAAATCTTTTGCTATTTTAAATGCTGTTAATGGATGGTCTCCTGTTATCATTAGTACTTTTATTCCTGCTCTTTTACATTTTTTTATTGCTTCTTTGGCATCTTTTCTTATTGGATCTATAAAACCTACTAGTCCCATAAAAGTAAGTGGAGGTATATCTTTTTCAACATAATGATCTTTTTTTTCTACTTTTCCATTTGCTAATGATATTACTCGATAACCATCTTTTGATAAAGCTTCATTTTGTTCTTCTATTTTTTTTAGATTATTCGTTTTTAAAAAATTTACTTTATTACAAAATTTAGATACTTTTTCTAATGATCCTTTTATTGTACAGTATGTTTCCCCATTTTTTTCGTAGAATACCGCTGAATATTGTTTTTCAGACTCATATGGAATACTATCAATAATTTTTATATCTTTTTCGTTTACATTACATTTTTTCCCAAGTACTAAAAATGCTAAATCTATTGAATCTCCAATACAATCTTCTTTTGTAAATACTGCTTCATTATTAATTGTCCCGAGTAATGCTATTTCTTTTGCATATTCTATTTTTTCTCCTGTTATTGTTCCATCTATGTTGTATCCAGAACCTGTTATAATATATTCTAAATCATTTGGTAATACTATTTTCTTTGCTGTTTGTTCATTGACAGTTAATGTACCTGTTTTATCACTTGCTATTATACTACAGCTTCCTAAAGCTTCTACTGAAGACAATTTTTTTGTTAGGACTTTATGCTTCATCATTTTATTCGAAGCAATTGTTAGAGCCATTGTTAATGCTAGAGGAAGCCCTTCAGGCATTGCTGATACACTTAAGGCAATAATTGATACAAATATTTCGTTAAAAGATATGCCTTTTATATACAATATAATTCCTAAAATAATAGAGAAAATTATTAATATTTTACTAATATCTTGAGAAAACTTTTCAATTCTTATTGTTAATGGGGATTTTTCTTGTTTTACTTCATGAATAGAATCAGCTATTTTACCTATTTCAGTTTCTTTTGATATTCTACTAACTATTCCTATTGCTCTTCCTGTAATTACTCCAGTACCTGCAAATACCATATTTTTTTGAGCTGTAATTGGAAGGCTTGCCCCACGATATTTTTTATTGTCTTTTACAACAGAAATACTTTCACCAGTTAAAATTGATTCATCTACTGTAAAATTATGATATTCAATTATTCTTATATCAGCAGGTATTTTATCTCCAGATGAGAGACAAACAATATCTCCTAATGTTAGAAATTTTGATTCAACTTCAATTTCTTTTCCATCTCTTATTACTTTTACTTTTTTAGGAACAAAATTTTTTAATGCTTCTATTGTTTTTGTAGATTTATATTCTTGAACTGTCCCTATTATTAAATCTGTTAGAACTATTAAAAGAATTACAATCGCATCTATTATTTCTCCTATCATAATAGACGCTATTATCATTATTGCTAGAAGAAATACAATTGGATCTTTTAGTTCTTGGAATATTATTGTACTTATATGTATTTTTTCTTTTTCTTTTAACTTGTTATATCCATATTTCTCTATTCTTTTTGATGCTTCTTTAGTTGTTAATCCTTCCTTATATGTATGAAGTTTTTGAAATACTTCCTCTACGCTCATATTATAAAAATTATCATTATTCATTCTATCATCCCTATTCTATTATAAATTTTACTAAATTTTATATAAATTGTCTATATTATTATTTTTTTAATTTATAATCTACTAAAAGTAGAGTTTTTTTCATTAAAAGATACTTTTTTATAGTATAATTTATTTGGGGAGGAGTTATGAAAAATATAGATTTTGGTAATTATTTATATAAGCTAAGAAAACAAAATCATTATACTCAAAAATATGTTGCTTATGAGTTGGGCATAAGTGATAAAACTGTAAGTAAGTGGGAAACTGGGAATTCTAAGCCTGATTTAGATACTTTAAGACTACTTTCAGTATTGTATCATACTTCATTTGAAGAAATTATTTCTTGTTCTTCTAGTACTAACTTGCCTAATATTCATAAGATTGTTTTGACTGGGGGACCTTGTGCAGGGAAAACTACTGCTTTAAATCATATTGAACAATATTTTTCTAAACGGGGGTATACTGTTTTACTTGTTTCTGAAACTGCTACTGAATTAACGTCTAGTGGCTTATTTCCTACTATTTGTAATTCTAATTATGATTATCAACGAACTCAAATAATGATGCAAAAGGAAAAAGAGAAAATTTATGAAGATGCTGCTAAACATTTAAAAAATACAAATATACTAATTGTATGTGATCGTGGTGTTATTGATAATAAAGCTTATATGAAGAATATTGAATTTAAGAGACTTTTAAGTGATTTAGGAACGAATGAAGTTCTTGAAAGAGATTCATATGATGCAATCTTTCATTTGGTTAGTACTGCTAAGGGAAGAGAAAAAGAATATAATTTAAATCATGCTGTTCGTTCTGAGACTATCCAAGAAGCTAAAGACTTAGATGATAAAATTATTGCTGCTTGGACTGGTCATCCTTACTTTCGCATAATCGATAATAGCTTAGACTTTGAAAATAAATTAAAACAACTTTTATTAGAAATAAGTTCTTTTTTAGGTGAACCTGAACCATTTGAAATTGAAAGGAAATACATTATAAAATATCCTGATATTTCTTATTTAGAAAGTTTACCCTTTTGTAATAAAGTTAATATCATACAAACATATCTTAAATCTACTCATGATATAGAAAGAAGGATTCGATGTAGAGGAGTTGAAGATAATTTTGTTTATTATTTGACTGAGAAAAGGAAAATATCTAATTTAAAAAGAATTGAGGTAGAAAGAAGAATTTCAAAAGATGATTATTTATCTTTCTTATTAGAATCTGATAATAGTCTTCGCACTATTATTAAAACTCGATATTGTTTAATGATACATAATCAATATTATGAAATAGATATTTATCCAGAATGGAGTAAGCAAGCTATATTAGAAGTTGAGCTTAGAGATGAGAATGAATCTATCTATTTTCCGGATTTTATTAATATTATTAAGGAAGTTACGGATGATGATAGTTATAAAAATTATAATATGGCAAAATCTATGCCTAAAGAGTGATAAATGAAAGTTATAAGTATATAGATAGTTAAATCAAAAAAATTAAAAGACCATTGGGTCTTTTAATCACTTATATCTAAATCAATTGTTATATTAAGAGAATACTCTTTGTATTTTCTTTTTATTTCTTCTTTTATTTTTTTTAAAATGAGATTTGTATTTTTTGCTTTAAAATCTATGATTATATCAAATGTTATTTCTGATTCTTCTTCATCCAAATAAAATCCATGCATTTCTAATACTTCTTTATGGGAGAAGATAATATTATGTATTTCTCTTCGAATTTTTTTTACTTTTTCATCTGAGTTAACTGAGTATATTCCTATTGTATGAAGAATTACTCCATGTTTCTTTGAAATATCTTTTGTAATTTTTCTAGATAATTTATCTACATCTCTTACATTCATGGTATCTGATACTTCTATATGGACTGAACCCATATATTTATCTGGTCCATAATCATTTAATACTAAATCAAAGGCTCCTAAAACTTCATTTTCTTTACATATATCTCTTTTTATTGCGTGGGTTATTTTATTAGACGCTCTTACTCCAACAAGTTGGTTAATTGAGTCTTTTATTAATTCTATTCCTGATTTAATAATTAGTGTTGAAACGAGTGCTCCTACGTATGCTTCGACTTGAATATTAAATAATAGAAAAATGATTGCTGATGAAAGGACTGATATGGATAATACTGCATCCATAAATGCGTCAGATCCACTTGCTACTAAGGAGTCTGAGTTAGCTTCTTTTCCTTTTCTTTTTACATATAACCCTAGTATAAACTTTACTAATATACCACTAATTAATATAATAAAACTGATTGTTGTATATTTTACCTCTTCTGGATGAATTATTTTTTTAATTGATTCAATAAAGGCTGTTAATCCAGCATATAAAACAATTATAGAAATAATAAGAGATGTCATATACTCTATTCTTCCATGACCGTAAGGATGTTCTTTATCAGGTGCACGTGCTGCTAATTTTGTTCCGACTATAGTAATAATACTTGATAGAGCATCACTTAAATTATTAATTGCGTCTGTTACTATCGCAATAGAATTTGCTAGTATTCCTACAAATGCTTTAAACATTGCTAATACTATATTTGATATTATACTTATTATACTTGTTTTAATTACTATTTTTTCTCTTGTCTTCTTCATTTTCTTCTCCTATTACGTTTCTTATTAATATATTTCTAATATACCATATAAAAATATTATCAAATTTATCAAAACCATTCTTCTTATATGCATGATAAAATGCTTTTGTAATATCGATTACTAATCCTTTAGACTCATTAATTAGTTTATTTTTGTTTAGTTGAGAAAATAATACTTTAATATATATATCTTCATCTTTTATAATTAATTTACCCTTTTTTATTAGAGTATCTTTATTCTCTTTATGAATAATCGTATATCCATCTTTTTCATATGACTCTAATATATTTTTATATGTATATTCTTCTAAATTATGTAATAATAAATAACTCATCTTCTCACCTTGTAAAATAATATATCATTAATTATAAAAAAATACTAGATAAAAAAACACACTACTTATTTGTTTTTTGTGTGTTTTTTTCTTTATTATTTAATATAAATTGAATTGTCTTAATATTATAAACTGTTATTTCATAAATAAAATTATATAGCGTTCTTAATATAGATTCATCTATTTCTTTTTCATCTTTCTCTTCAAATTCTATTAATCTTGTTGTAATGATTCCCATTATATATTCTTTATCTAATTCACAACTTATATTATTTATAATATAATCTCTATCACAATAAATACTATGTACTTTTTTTGATATATTGTTGGATAACTCTATTCTTTCTATTTCTGTTATAGGTTTATTTTTAAGTATCTCATATATTGACGATTTATATGATTTTAATAGTTCTTCTCCTTTTAGTTTATCTATTATGTTTGAACAATTGCTTAGAAAAAAGACTTTACTAGATAAATAATTTAATATTTTCTCTTTTTGGATTTGTATACTTTCTTTTAATTGCTTTATATTTTCTTCTTTTATATCATAATCTTCTAATTCTTCTAGTAATGTACTTATTTTTTCTTCGATTTCTGTTATTTTTCTTTCTAATAATGTTAAGACACAATAGTCTTTTATACTAGGACTATTTTTTATGATTTTTTTTAAATATTTTAATGATGTTTCTTTTCCTATTCTTAATCCTTCATTATTTAAATAATAATTAATAAGGGACTCTTCTAAATTAGCATTACAATTATTTGTTATTTCTTTAGTTTCCATGTTTTACTTATTTAAAGACATTTTTTAAATGTCTTTCGTTTATCTTCTCCTTCTACGTATTGCTGGTTGTCCTGTATATCCTACTGGGTCATCGTCGTTAAATCTATCACCCATAAATTCAGGATAATCAACTGCATTATCATTATAATATTTTTCATCATTATAATATTCTTTATCATCAAAATAATCTTCGCCATCATCACAATATCCGTTATTATCTATATATTTTCTTAATATGGCTAAAATTGCATCATCCTTACTATAAACGATACCTTTAAAATCGGGTTTTCCATTTATTGCTTGGGCCTCTGCTAGTATATCTTCTGGTTCCATTCTTTCATCTATTTTTTCTTCAGTTATTTGCATGAAGTCTAAAAGATCAAAATCTATTCCTGTATATCCTGTTATAAATAATGCATCTTCTGATCTCATTTCAATAGCAGTATCTTTTATATTTTTTACTATTTTTTCTTTTAATTCTATTATACAGTCTACTATTTTCATTTCCTCTTCATTTTTACAATGTGTTCTTAGTTTTTCAAATTTTAAATCTTCTCTTATGATTTCTGTTAGTTTTTCATCAACGTTTGTGTTTGTAAAGTTAGCCATAGATAATATTGTTTTTTCTTCTTCCTCTAATTCTTCAAATTTCTTTTTTGTAGCGTTTTCAAATATTTCGTTTATTATCGTTTTTACTTCTTCAATATTATCTTTTGGTGCACATAGATTTATTAACATATTATAGTTTCCTGAACCTACAGCAATTGATATTAAATCTTCTATACAAAAAAATTCATTTTCGTTAAGTTTAACTTTAAGTTGATCAGACAATATATTACAAATATCTTTTATTATTTTTGATTGAACGCTTTTCCAATAAGCCTTAAATGTTTCTTCATAATTTGTTTTAAGTTTTTTTTCATATTTTCTTTTTAGTTCCTCTATTAGTTCTTTTGCATCAAATTTTACTGTTTCTAATTCATCTCTTGTAATTTTTAAACTATCTAAGTCAGTATCTTGAATATTGTTTATTGCCTTGATAATTGTTGATAAAACTTCATATTTAATTAAATCATATTTAGTCATCTCTTGAAATATTAGTGCTTTTAAACAATTATTATAAAATTGCATATTTAATAATTTTAGATGTTTTTGTTTTTTTGGTTTGCTATAAACTTCATCCCAATAAATTCCAACAATATTTTGAACTAAACTATTTTCATCTAAAATTATGCCATCTCTTCCTTCTATTAATTGCTCATATATTTGTTTATTCATTTTATTTTTCTCCCTCTTTTTTTATACGGTCGTTATTATACCACAATTGTTGTATTTTGTCTACTCTCTTATTTTACCATCATATTAAATTTTATAAATATTATTTTTTAATTATTATTGTATTAAAAAAGATGATATACATCTCTTCTAATATTCGAATATTAATGCTTATTTCTGGACTATTCTTGTTTATTTAATTTTGGAGATTTGGTCTAACTTGATACTTTATCTTCTTAATACTTTTCCATTTAAAACACCTAAATTTCTTATTAGATTATGACTATTATAATTTTCATTGTAATTTAATCCGTAGAAATCTTCTTCATATATATCTTCAAAATCATCATAAAAAGTATTATATTCTATATTTAAATAAATACTTAATATTTCTATTAATTCTTTTGAACATTTATAAATAATGGAGTTAAATAAGTAGTCTCCATCACTTAATTCTAAGACATTTATAATTTCATCTGGCAATAGTTCTTTATTTCTTTTTTCATTAAATATTTTTACAAAATCTTGAATTTTTATATTTATCT
>CAMVAN010000003.1 GCA_947165475.1 uncultured Caryophanales bacterium
GAACAACGAAAAAGACTAGAAATTTTCTTTCTAATCTCTATCATAATATCTTAATATGACGCTTATTTTTTAATATTATCAATTACACCTATTGTACCAATTACAACATAAGCAATAGCTAAAAATAAAGTTATAATCCATTTAGTCATTACCTTTCTCTATCAAATCAAATGACTATTTTACTTCTTTTTTCTTTATTATATAATTACTTATTTCGAATAATATTACTAAATAAGCAAATGAAAGGCCTACTACTAATAACATTTCTTTAATTGTTGGAGTATATGACATTAATCCGGTTAATCCAGATATCCAATAATTTGAAAAATTAACATCTGATTTTGTTATAGCGCTAATAGCTGGAAACAATAGACTTACTACATTAGGTAATATTAAGTTTATTGCTATTGCAATACCTAATTTTTCAACAGTGTTAGAAATAACTACATATAATCCAACATTAGCAAATAAAACGGCAAGAGAACCAATAACATATAAAATAATAGAACTATCAAATCCCATACCATTTTTACTATAAAAAACAAATGTTCCAACTATATTAACCAACAAAAATACCATAGTAGAAATTACAGAAACGAAAAATTTTGCAGTTAATAGTTGTCTTCTAGTATATCCTCTAGCTATAAAGTTCTTCGTTGCTCCCTCTGAAAAATCATTACATACAAATATTGTAATAAAAATTGTTTCAATTATTCCTACCCCACTAGATAAAGCAGTTAGTACTCCACTTGCTACTGTCATCTTTTCGCCTGTTTGTGTTAATGCACCAAGCATGAATGGAAGTGCAACGCTTAATATAGTATTAATCAATAAACAAATATAAAAGCCTTTTTGTGTAAATACATTTTTTAAATATACTTTTATAATTCTATTCATACTATTCACCTATCCTTTTCATAAAATATTCTTCTAAGCTATCTGAATTTGGATAGATAGCACTTACTTTTAAACCACTCTCAACAAGTGCTAAATTAATATTTGTGGCTTTTTCTATTTGTGAAGTTACTTCAATTTCATGTTTTGAAATAATATTAATATTTTTTTCAGAAACTATATCTGAAATAATTGTTTTTGCTTTTTTAGTATCATCTACTTCAATTAATAATTTTTTCTTACATTTTTCATGCAATTCTTCAGAAGAAATTTCTTCAACCATTCTTCCGTTATTTATAATACCATATCTTGTAACAACTTTAGCAAGTTCATCAAGTAAATGTGATGATATTAATATTGTAATATTACGTTCTTTATTTAATCTCAATATTAAATCTCTAATTTCTTTAATACCTTCAGGATCAAGTCCATTTATAGGCTCGTCTAATAATAATAATTCTGGATCACCTAGTAAAGCAATCGCAATTCCAAGTCTTTGTCTCATACCAAGTGAGAAATCCTTTGCTTTTTTATTACCTGTATTGCTTAATCCTACCCATTTAAGTATCTCATCTATCTTTAAATCATCTGCTCCATATAGAAGTGAAAATCTTTTTAAATTCTCTTTAGCAGTTAAATTTTTATAAAAGCCTGGTGCCTCAATTAATGATCCAACTTTTAAACCAACTTCTTTTATTGTTTTATCTCCAAATAATTTTACTTCACCTGACTGGGGATAAGTAAGTGATAGAATTACTCTCATAAATGTAGTTTTTCCAGCGCCATTTTTTCCAATAAAACCATAAATATCACCCTTTTGAATATTCATACATACATTATCTAAAACAGTTTTTTTCCCATATTTTTTTATTATATTTTTTGCTGTTAACATTTGTTCCATATTAATACTCCTTTCAAATTATATAATATTTAAATTTAAAGTTTTTTGATTTTATTCTAGGACAGTATCTTAACTATCACGTTTTTATTTTTTATTTAAAATAACACTTTCAGTATCTTTATCGTAATAATATTCAAACGAATATTCATTTTGTGCTTCATCAGTCACTGTAAAACTATATTTTCCATTTTTTCTACCATTAATTTTTATTGAATGGATTTCATCAGTTGAATTAATAATTTCAACATTTCCTTTTTTTGTTCCACTATATGAACTCACTTTTATTTTTCCTACTAAATTTATTCCATAATCTTCTAATTTTTTATATGTTTCATATTCCGAATCAATTATACCACCTTTTAAAACAATAAAAACAATAGAACAAATAGCAACAATAGATAATAAAATTATTTTATATTTAGTCTTATCAAATAAATTTAATACAACCATTATTTAATACAACCATTATAATAATGAAAAAACATGCTATAAATGATAATAAATGATGAGGAAAATTACTTATCATCGATATAAAATATCCAAACCCCATATATGCTAATAAAAGCAACATTGGTAATAATATAATCATACTTATAATATTTTTCTTTTTTATATAATAACCAATAAATCCCATTGGTAAGCATGCTAAAGTCCATATAAACCAATATCTATCAATATCTATAGTATTTAAATAATCCAAACCCCATACTACTAAACGGAACTTGAATCAAATAAATTAGAGGCTGACTTATTAAAAAGAACACAAAACATTTTAAAGCTGAATCTTTTGGTGACTTACTATTACAGATAATTATTATTCCAAATAAAATCCACCATTCAAGATAAACTGCTATATCTCTAAATGATGTATCAGCTGTAATTGGAAGTATTGCCATAACTGCAGTATATACTCCTGCTATAATCGCAAATATAATTAACTTTTTCCAAGTCAAATCAATTTCGCCAAATAAATTTTTCACTATATCACACTCATTTCTATATCATTATACCACGATTTTATACTTTTTTATCATCAACTTAAATCATCGCAATATTACTATATTCTGATTACTAACCATAATATTTTATTGCATAAAAAATACATACAAAATGTGTTTAAAAAATAAGTGTCGGCATGTTACAAGCCAGTACCATAATTCCTCTCAAAAACGAGTATATTTTACCATATTTTTTAATTTTTTATCTCTTTTTTACTAAAACTTGCAAGATGTCAATTCTTAAAAACTCCCATTTTATAAGGGGTTAAGTGATAGTCGCCATAAATACAGGACAGGCAGTTAATATTAGTTTTATTTTCATTCATTTGGATCAACTCCTTTTATTTATTACATAATTATAACATATTAATTCTATTAAAATTTATTTTCGTCTAATAAGGGAATAATATCAATTGCTGGTTCTTCATAAGGATGAACCTCTCTTAATTTTAGAATAACATTTTTTACTTTTTCCGCTGAACAAACTACCTCTAATTTATCCTCTTCTACAAATTCTAATTTATTATTTTCTCCTATATATGGATTAGCATCATCATTTGATTTAAAAGTTCCAATACATTTTGTAGACATTGAGCAATAAGAATAGTTACCTATAACTCCAGCACCTTCATTGCATATTGCATTTCTAACTTCTTCAGTATTTTCTTTTGGAACTGTTACAATTATCTTTACTTTATTAATATTTATATTCATTTTTTTCACCTCATTCTTCTAGGGGTCCAGGATATCGGCTTTATGGGATATTTGTGACCCTTTAATTTCCTTTATTACTCGTCATTTTCACATTTGAGAACACTCGGGAACACTCTAGAATTTAATTTTTTCGTATGTAAAATTGTATGTAATTTTGAAATACAGAACAAACTAAATTTCAATTTTTATTTTTTCTCTTTTTTGATTTCTAATTCTTGACCAGACATTATTTTTTCTCTAGTACAAATCAATGTACTAATCAATGCCAATTGCATTACAACCTTATCACAAATATCATCTAGTTCATTTTCACTGCCTTTAATTTCATTTTTTGAAATAATCATATCTAGTTTTACTAAAAACTCTTTTTGTAAAATTTTAATAAGCTCAGTTATTGCATTAAATACATTCTTATCACAATATGATTCATATAATAGCAATTCCCTTTTAATTTTAGGAATAACCTCAATTATTTTTAAAGTATATTTCTTGAAATCTTTATGATTCGAATTGTTTAAAGTGTCTTTCACATCCTGAATATCTGGAACTATATTCGAGGCAAATGAATAATATTTATTATAAAACTCTAATTCGTTTTCTATCAACATTTTATAAGCCATGGTTTTTCTATTTATCTCGTTTTCAAGATTAACAATCTTTATTTGCTTTTTTGTAATAAAATAATTTTCAAATAATTTTTCAACAAGAAACTTTATGAATGATATTAAGCCAATAATAGCAAAAAATATTGTTGTAATTATTAATCCATATGTATCAATCAGATCTTTTACATTATTTATTATTTCCATATTACCACCCGCTCTTAATTATATATCAAAATCCAACAGTAATGGTAAATAATCAGAGATATTACTTTCAAAAACCATCAAATTTTTTACTATAACTTTATCGTTAACAAATATATAATCACAAACCATGTTTCCTTTATCTAACCCATCATCAAAATTTGGCCTAGTCGATTTAATATTATACTTATCAATTAAATTTGTTAATTTGTTATTTAACATTTTAATACTATCTGTATTTGGTAGCAAATTAAAATCTCCAACTACTATAGCAGGAATATCATTTCTTATTTTGCTTAGTATAAATTCTGATTGATTAATTGTTCTTTCATCACCTATTTTATCTTTATTCCATATACCATGAACATTAATTATTTGAATCTCGTTTCCGTCAATTTCTAAAATTGTATTTTGAATTGATCTACACCAGTCTTTTTCTTTAAAATAAGTTGCATCATATTCATATTTATAATCATTATAATAAAACTGATTATAATGCTCTTTAATTTTAAATTTTGAAATTATTAAAGACCCCTGCTCTGCTTTTCCCCCCAAAATCTCTTACAACAACATTATTTTTAGTTATTCCATCTGCTATAAATAATGGAGCAAAACCGCTGTACTTATATTCTTCCAATTGCCCAATATGATTTTTAGATTTAAAGATATCGTAACAATTATCATCAACAGCATTCATTGCTTCTTGAAATGTACATATATCAGCATCCTCTTTTTTTATAAATTCTAAAACCTGTTTCGTATTATCTAATTTTATTCCAATATTTAAATCAAGTAATTTCATGTTTCAATTCCTTTCTTATTAATATAAGTTTCTGCTTCCATAACTAATTATAACACAAATTTTCACCCAAACACTGCTGAAGAGGGCAAAAAACAATTATTTCTAGCACTTATAGGGTTTTTTAATAAAAATACATACGTTTTTCATACAAAAAATTCGTATGTAATTCGTATGTAAATTGTAAATTCTTGCAATTGTTTAAATGTCGTAATCCTCGCAATCCCTTATAAATACTGGGTTTAACAAAAATGAGACGTCTTTCGACGCCTCTTCAGGGGGACCACTATAAACAAGTTCTATCAGTATCAAAGTAGTTTAAAAGCCTTATTTTTAAGTTTTTTTTATTTATTATAGTTTAAAAAAGTTTAATAAATTTGATTATTTTGTATATGTAATTGTATATGTAATAATTTAATGGATATGTTTTGTTTTGTAAAAAAGATTCTCCAAAGTTTCTCTTAATATCTTAATATCCCGATCTCTTTATACTAAATATTTATTAAAAAACTTTTCTATCTTATCAAATGAAATTACATCCATTTTATCATATAAATCACAATGGACTGCATTAGGTATAATCATTAATTCTTTATTATCAGAATATTTACGTCCTTCAGTCATATTTTTATATGCATCTTTACTAAAATAACATGAATGCGCATTTTCTCCATGTATCATTAATACAGCACTTCTAATCTCTTTACTATAAGTAAGCATAGTGGTATTCATAAGTGAACCCATTGATGAAATAGTAAATCCTCCATTAGAACCTAAAGATATTTTATGATATCCTCTTCCTTTATAAAAGCTTACATAGTCTTTTAAAAATTGAGGTGCATCTTCTGGTAAATCTTCTGGATTTGGATTACCACCTGCTAAAGCATATTTTTTATTTTTCAAATCTTCTGTTCTTGTTTTATTATAATCAACTCTTGCTTGATATCTTGCATCCTCATCGTTTGAATCATTATATCCATAGTTTGCAACTCTAGACATATCATACATTGTTGATGTTACAGTTGCTTTTATTCTTGTATCAAGTGAAGCAGTTTGAAGAGCATATCCTCCTCAACCACAAATTCCTATAATACCTATCTTTTCTGAATCAACAATATCTAAATTTGATAGGTAATCTACTGCTGCTTGATAACATTCTACTGAGCTATCTATGGAATTCATATCTCTTGGAGTTCCACCTGATTCGCCATAATATGCAGGATTAAATGCAATTGTTAAAAATCCTCTTGAAGCCATTTCTTGTGCAGATCTTCCTGACACTTGTTCTTTAACTGCACTATAAGGTCCACATACAGCTATTGCTGGTAATTTTCCATTATAATTTTTTGGTTCATATTGATCAGCTACTAATGTAACTCCAAAGTGGTTTTCAAAAGTTACCTTTTTATGATTAACATTTTCGTTTTTTTTGAAATACTTTATTCCATTCTTCAGTTAATTTTAATTCTTCCATTCTTACCTATTATAAAATATTGTTTACTCATTATCCTACTTCCTACATCCCACTAGATACACAAAAAAAGACTTAAGACAACCTTAAGTCTTTTAAAAGTTATCTTATAGATCTAGCTTTACCACCTAATTTAATAGGTTGGCGTGGCTTCATAGGGCTAGTCCCTCCACCACTCTTTATAAGATGTGATTTAATTATAACATATGTTTATTATTAAGTACAATTCTAATTATCATTAATTATGTAATGAAAATTTTTAGTACTATTTAAAACTGCTTCTTTTATTTTTTCTGGACGTAAATTGATATTTCTTAACTCTTCTAAATCAAACCATTTTAAACTGTGTTTAACAGTATAACCATGATCATCTTCTACATAATCATAATCTATATTATCTATATCATCTTTATTTTTAAATGATGCTTTATAGTAGAAATCAATACCATGAGTTTTGTCACCTTTAAAATTTGTAAAAAAGTTTTCTGCTATTCCTAAAAATTCATCTAGAATAAAATCAAATTTTATTTCTTCTTTCAATTCTCTATGAATAGCTTCTTCTGAGTTTTCTCCTATATTTACATATCCACCAGGTAAACAATAACTATTCTCATCATATTTTTCTAATAATATTTTGTTATTTTCAATTATAATTCCTGATACTCTAAATTTAAATTTTATATCACTAGTTTTTATTTTTACATCCATATTTTTCTCCTATCATATAATTTATGTCTAAAATATTGTTTTTACTAATCTAGCATTTACTTCTTCTATTGACCCAGATGCATCAAATACTTGATATTCATTATTTAATATTTGATTGTATATTATTTGATTTTGATATGCTTGATACAATGAATATATATCAAAACTTTTTTGATTTAAAGATGATGTTTTTCTTTCTTCTGTAATTTTTTGTCTTTCTTCACTGCTTTTGGCTATTTCAAAAAATAGTGATGTATTTTCTTTGTTTTTTATATTCATTTTATATTTAGTATCCTCAACCATTTGTATTGCTTCATCTTCTTGCAATCCTTTAATCATTAACGTAGCTGCTGCTCGTGCGTCAAAGTTTCTAATTCCTTTATCTAATAGAACTATTGATTTGCTACATTGTTCTATCATTTCATTTCTTTTTCTTATGCAATTATATAGTGTATCTAGAAATTCTTCAGGAATACTTTCAATAAACCACCAGTTGAAATCTGATATTCGTTCATCCGAAAAAGCTCCTTGGCTATTAACTAGTTCGACATATTCACTATATCTTTCTAATAATAACTCTATTTGTGTTGTTTTTCCGCTTCCATCAACGCCATTAAAGCTAATAACCTTACCCATAAATCCACCGTATTTATTATCCTATTTATTTTTTATTAATACTTTTCCGTCTTTTTTTACTAAATCTTCTGAGTTTAAGTTTTCTACATCAAGGCAACTTACTATTTTTATAAAGTCTTCTCTAATAGTGTCTGGTACCATCTTTATTTTTCCATAAACAATATCTTTTATTGCAATCATTTCAGGTCCATAGAAACCTCTATTAGCATATCCAGGATCTGAAAATTCTGGTCCTTTACCTGTTCCTATTTCTCCACCAATTCTCTTAATTAAATTAAAATATTGAGTACCTTTTTCTTCTGGTAATGATAGTAATGGTTCTTTAGATAACAATTCAACATCTATTCCAATCTCTTCTTTTAATTCTCTTTTTGTTGCATCCTCTAGTGTTTCGCCTTCCTCAATTCCTCCACCAGGTACTACGTAGTACTCTTTAACTTCTCCATCGATATTTTTAATTCTATGCATTAATAGAAGTTTTCCATCCTCTATTAACATTCCGCCTGCTCTATTTCTCATTTTTATTAAACCTCCCTTAACATACTTTACTATATTATATAATTTTTTTTCTAATTCTACAATATCACCATTGTTTTCAATGACAAAGTTAGCAATTTTTTCTACTTTGTCTGCTCCCCTTGTTTTCTTTGTATTATCTTTTTTTTCTATTTCTCTTTCAGATTTTTCGATATCATTATCAAAATATAATGCATTTCTTGCTGTTCTAATTAAATCCTCAGTTTTCAAATATAAAACTATAAAGTTGTTTGGTAAAACCTCTTTCATTGTTTTTGTGCCTATGAAACTATGAAGGCTTTCTATTGAAATTATGTCCCAATAGTACATTCTTTTCATCATATGACAAATTTCATCTATTACTAGTATTGAAGAAAATTCTCTGTTATTTTCAAATAGATCATCTTCTTCACTTAATCCATAAGATTTTTTTACTACATCATTGATATAATTAAATTTAAAATTTGGTATACCAAGTTTTTGTAATAGTATTTTACCAGTACTGCTTTTTCCTGATTCACTTAATCCACCTATTCCAAAAATATATCTATTATCATCAAGTTTTAATATCTTTTTCTTCATTTCTTCTTTTATTATTTCATTTAGTTTATCTAAATCTATTTTTTCTGAATCGTCTACATATATATCAAACAATTCATTTAGATCAGATTGAATATTATTGTTTGGTAGATTACTTTCTACTATCACTATTGCTTTATTAGTCTTTTTAATTCTATCTATTTCATCAATTGCTTCTTGAGCGTTCTTAATATCTAACAAATTAATACAGTGCACTAAATGAGGATTTTGCTTTTTAAGTTCCGCTATACATTGTCTTCGTGTATCTTTCTCTAAGTTTATTCCTAATATTACTTGCATATATCCTCCTATTTACTTATGTTAAATATAAATTCAGCCACATAATCATATATTTTTTTATAATCTTCATTATCTTTCATATAATCATCTATAAATTTCTTATAATCAAAATATTCATAATTATATTTTTTAGAATAACCTCTAAATGTCTCCTCATAATTTTTTGGTAGTTCTCCATCAATTATTAATATTGATTTCATAATTACATATGCTTTCTTGAAGATTGCTCTATATTTTTCTTTTTCTAATTTATCATAAAGAAAAGTTCTTTTCAACTCATGTTTTACGTGATAATAATCCATTAAATAGTTTTCTTTTACTTCATCAAATGATACTGTAGGAAGAATAAAATCTTCTCTTTTGTATTGTAATTCTATTTGATTATTTTCTAATAAATATAGATGGTAGAATACTTTAGGATCTATTTTTTTAGAAATAAATTCACTTTCAGTGAAAACTGTTGTTCCTATTTTTACCGAAAACATATTTATGATTTTTTTAATTCTGTTTATTATATCAAAATTATATTTTTTTAGAACTAATATAGAATCAATATCACTCCAGTTTTCCATAACCATACTACTACAGCTACTACCAATTATTAAAACTAGCGCTAAATCATCTTTAAATTCTTCTTTTACAGCTTCTACATATTTATTAATATCTTTTGAATAACTATTCATAACTACCTCCTATTTTGAAATTATATAGTCTTCTATAACTAAATAATCTAATTGTGATTTACAGAACATCTTCATAGCATCTTTTGGAGTTTCTATTATTGGTTCCCCATTGTCATTAAATGATGTATTTAATAATACTGGTATACTTGTTATCTTTTCAAATTCTTTTAGCAATTTATAGAATCTCTCATTAATGTCTTTATTAACTGTTTGCACTCTACCACTTTTATCAACATGTAGTGTAGCTGGTATCTTATCTAATGCATTTTCCTTACATATAGGTACTCTTAGCATATATCTAGATGGTTCATCTATTTGGAAGTATTCACTAACCTTTTCTTCAAGTATAGCAGGAGCAAATGGTCTAAAGTTTTCTCTATGTTTAATTCTTAAATTGATTGTGTCTTTCATTTCTCTAGGATAAGGAGCACATAATATACTTCTATTCCCTAGTGCTCTTGGACCTATTTCACTTGCACCTTGGAACCAACCTACCAAATTACCTTCACTCAATAGTTTAGCTACATCTTTTTCTATGTTTTTACTTTTTTTGTATTTAAACTTACAGCTTTTTACTTCATAAGGTAATACATACTTACGTTGTTTCTTTTCTAACACGTCTAATATTTCTTCCTCTTTGTAATTTCTACCTAAGTATGGTGAAGCAAAACCTATTCTTTCTTTATTTCCGTATACTATGTGATATCCGTATAGTGCATTACCTAAGTTTTGGCCGGTATCATCACAGCATGGTGGTACAAAGACTTCTTCTATTGGTGTTTCATCTAATATTCTTTGATTTATGACTCCATTTAGAAATACTCCACCAGCTAAACATACTTTTTTTATTTTATATTTATCATATAACCTTTTTACCAACTCTAGAATTATTTTTTCTGTTTCATACTGTACATAGAAAGCTGCATCTTTATTATCAAATCCAGATAACGGTTTTCCAAAATCCATATTATTTTCTTTAATAAAGTTTAATGATCCATCTATGTACTTACCATTACACTTACTAGATATTTCTAGTTTATCATTAATTTCATATAGACTAATATCTTTATACTTCATCTTACCATAAGCAGATAATCCCATAGTCTTTCCTGCTTGTTGAGCAGAATATCCACAAAAGTTTGAAAAAGTTTCATATGTTCTTCCTATACCTTTATATCTATCTCTTTTAGGATTGTTTCCACCTACTTTTTCTATTTCATTTCCATGTGCAATATAATAGCTCTCTGTATCTGATAAATTACCAGAACCATCAATTACTATTATCATAGCCTCATCAAAATTTGATAGAAAATATGAATTACATGCATGCGATAAATGGTGGTCTATAGTTATAAACTTTTTTTCATCACTAATGAAGTTTTTAAAATCTCCCATATAGTGTTCTGGTAAATACTCTCCATAACAACTTGATATAAATATATCTACATCTTCTAGTTTTAATCCTAATTCATTTAAACAATAGTTAACACTATATAGATATCCATCAGAATTCTTCATTCTATTAAGTCTCTCTTCACTTATGGATATCAATTTGTCATCATGGATAATGGTACATCCACCATTATGACCCACATTGAAACCCAAAATTGTTTTATCACTTTTTTTATTTATATTTATCATTCTTTCACCCCATATATGTTTTTTATTAATCTTTTTAATTCACTTAAACTAGTAATTTTTTCATTATAAAATATGCTTAAAAAAGTTATTGATAATATAATGTCTTTTTTACTCATTTTATTGAAATCATATACCGCTAGTATTTTCATAGCTAGATAATTTTTAAAATCATCATACCAATTATCATAATTTATTCTTTTTATGATAGGTGCTATTACAATATCAATATAGTTTAATACTGCGTCTATTCGAATATTTCTAGGAATATGTTTTACTCTATCCTTGGATACATAAACCTTATTAATACATTTATAAATTTTTTTATGTTCTTTAAATGCTTTCTTATTATACTTTAATGAAAGATATTCAGCTTGTATTAAGTTGTAACAAGTAAATACTGCAAATTCACACATTAAAGGTACATAGCCACCTGCTGTATAATCGAATAGTTTCCCATCCAATCCTATATTCATATCATTAGGATCAGCATTGGATATTATATTCCATGTATTTTTCTCACTACTAAAATACTTAATGATTTCTTGATGTATTTTTCTATTTTCTATCTTAACTTTATTATTATTAAAATCTAATATCTTTCCATCTAGTTCTATGAATAATTTATTGGTAGTATTATTCTTTAATCTAGTATTTATTCTCTCCTCAAAGAACATTCTACAATTACCTTTTTTATTATACTTTATAGTTTTATCAAATACATCTTTGTATTTTTTTAGGATATTAACATAATCGATAGCTAATCTATTATTAACTGCAAAATAATCTACTAACAAGCCATTATTTTTATGTATATTATTATCATATTCATATAGTATTATATTTCTATCCATACTGGCATATTGATCTACCACATCATAATATTTTTTCAATATATCATAACCCTCAAGTTCCCTAGCATAATCTAAATCATTTAATTGCTTATAGAATACTTTTTCATTAGATATAGAGAATACTCCATTAGTATTGTTTTTGTTCCTATTCATACTAATATTTCTAATATACTTGCTCAATTAATCACCACCATATAATTCTATCCTATTGTCATTTACTTTGAACTTAGTTGCATTTTTTACTACTTTTAAATCTTCATTTTTATCTCCAAAAAGTATTACGTATGAGTATTTACTATTATTAAGTCTTTTATTTTTTGGAGTTATTATTTTTGATTTAATTCTTTTTGTACTAATATCTATATCATTTGCTATTATATTGAGTCTTTTAATATCTATATTATTTAGTTTTAATACATTTATAATTATCTGTTTCATACCTGATGAATATATAATTACATCTACATTGTTATTTATTAAATCATTCAATATATTAATTGTATTTTTATTCAAATGGAATTCTTCTTGATATTCTATACTTTCTAATACTTTGTTTGAATAATATTTAGATAGTAGCCTGATTTTTAACCACCACATTAATTTAATAATATGCTTATTTCTAATATGATTGGTTATAAAATCTATTTTTCTTTTTTTTGATCTATATGACTCTGGAAGATAATTACTAAATACCCCAATACTAGAATTACTACTGGATAACGTAAGAGTATAATCAAAATCAAATATTGCAACTGAATCTTTATTATTCTTTAATTTATCTATTTTTTTATTTATTTCATTATTCTTCATAGTTCTCAACTTCATAATATATACAATTCATAATTTTATGTTTGCCTATTATTTTTTCAATTGCAATATCTTTATTTAAATAAAATAATTCTTCTTTTCCTTTTAAATCTACTATTTCATTATTTATTTTAATAGTCATACTACCATTTATAATGAATACAAACTTGTCTTTATTTTCATCATATTCATTGTTTGGAATATCACTTATAACTATGTCGTTTTTAAATTGAGGTAATAAATACTTGTAATATTCTTGTGGTGTATTGACTTCTCTTCCTAGTGAATCATACATTCTTATTGTTTCTTTCTTATCAAACAAGTTATTGTCTTGTTCTTCAAAAATTGTGGAACCTTTACTCATAGAATGTATAGTATTTCTTTTAATATCAGCACACTTATATTTTTCCAATCTTATTTCATCGTTTTCACCATAAATTAATGTATTATCATCTAATGATATATATTTTTCACTTTTTAATGGGTGTAGTTGTATAGAAGTGTTTGCTTTTGTAGTACTTACAACTTTAAATAATTTATTTGAAAACGGTAAAAACACTTTTTCTATACCCCATGCTTGTTCTTGAAATATATATGGTACTTTAAAATATCCTTTTCTTATACCATCCTCTATTTCGTTTATTTGTTTTGTTGTTAAAACATTATTGTCATTTAGATATTCTTTTAATTTATCTATTTTATATACATTTAAACTAGCAGTAAGGCTTTCCTTAATACTTAACATGTTATATTTCTCCCTCCATCTATTACAAATACACTACCTGTAGTTTTTTGAGAGAAATCATTTATAACATCATATATGCTATCTGCAATATCTTCAGGGTTACAAATACATTTTAATGGTATTTTATTTTTAGCAATATTAGCCACTGATTCATTTTCCTCAAAAATTTTATTCATATTTGTATATGTAGCTCCTATAGCTATAGAGTTTACTGTTATCTTTTTAGGAGCTAATTCAATAGCAAATAGTTTTGTTAATGTAACTATACCTGATTTTGAAATATCATAATGAGCATGATCAACTCTTGGTTTATTATAATGGGTTGATGATATATTAAGTATTGTACTATCGCTCTTCATTCTATTCGATACTAATTGTGTTATATAGAAATTTGAAGTTAGATTTACTTTTAATACTTCATCCCATTCTTTTAAAGTCAATTTTGATATAGGGGCTATTGTTTGTATACCTGCATTATTTATTAGAATATCTATATTTTTATATTTATTGAAGATTTCATCAATTATCTTTTCTATATTATTGTAATTAGTGATATCTTCATTATATACTTCTATTTCTTTATTTCCCTCTTTTAATTCTTTACAGGCTTTTTCATCAGTATCAATTACTATTACCTTATTATCTTTAGAAAATAATAACGCAGTAGCTTTTCCTATACCATTGGCTCCTCCTGTTATGAATACTACTTTATTTTTTATTCTTTTATTCATATTATCAACCTCTCTTTATTATTCCTTTATTATATGAAAAAAAGGGGCTTTAAAACAAGTCCTCCTCCTCCAAAACGAATTAATTTTTTTGAGATACTATTCACAAATTCGCCATATATAATACCACATTTTTAAAAAAAGTCAAAATTTTTGTGAAATATACACGAGAAAAGAAAATCTCTTCTCTTACTTTATCTTATACACCGCAGTTAAGTTAAACTCATTCTCATGATCTTCTTCCACAAATACTTCTCTATAGTAATCCATCTTATTCTTTTCTAAACATAGTTCTAGGAAACATAAGAATATACCAATATCTATTTAATTATAGTATATAACCATATCTTTAGGCATAATACCTCTTTTACCTTCCTTACGATATCTATATACTTTTAATTCTTTCTCACTAACTACAACTTTCCATGGTTGTGTATTACACGCACTAGGAGTACATCTCACAATATTTCCTATATCTAAGTAATTATTACCTTTCCATATCTCGGATAATTCTTTTCTTTTACTTTACCTATCCCAAACCATAAAGTACCTATATTTTTAGATACTAAATATAGATCTAACTGTTCTCCTAAGTAACCTATATTTTGAAGATAATTATCTTTCTTTTCTGAATAGAATAAAATACAGTATTCTTGACCTCTAATACAAGTAGTAGAATCTTTTACTATTTTTATTTTTACTTTAATAGAATCATCTAATGGTTTTAATTCTTTAAACTTGTTTTCTATATCTTTTAATTCTTCTAAAGTAATCTTTTCATTACCTATATTTCTAAATAGATGGAAGGATTTTCTTTTAAATATCATTTCATATAAGTTATTATCCATAAGACACCTCTATCTAATTAGAGCATATATTAAATATACTATAGGAGTTTAATGGGGACTAAGATTTATCTTTTGATAAAGTAATTGCTTTAACTAGGGCAATCTCTTAAAACTAATTATTAAGTTAGTAAGCAAATTATGATAAAAACTGATTGCTCTCTTCAGGGGGTGGATATTAGCATAAAAAGCGATGGTATAAATCCCAGTAAAATCAACGTTTTTCATGACTCACAGTTTAAAAAAATACAATTCTACCCATCAATATTTACTAAAATTGATGGGTGGCTGATGGGTAAAATGATAAAGAGAGGAATAAAAATGATAAGAAAAAATAGTTGTGGAAATATTACTGATGAAGAATTTTTAAACATTGTAATTCCATTTGATAAAAAATGGATAAATATTTAATAAAGTATATGTATGAATATGTAGCTCATTATTTAGCTGTAGGATATGAAATGAGTGCATTATGGGAATGTACTATAGAACAGCAAGTTAATTCAGCTTTAACTAGATTTACCGATCCATTACTTGATGGAATATTTAATTATGTTAAATTAGATAAAATATTAAAAGATAAATATAAGTTAAAGATTATTGATAGAAAAACATCACAAATGATTAAATTATAGAATAATAAAACTAGATGAGTTCAAATCATCTAGTTCTTTTTTTATGCTATTGTACCGTTATCGGTATGATATGTTTTTTTAACATATTTTTTTGATATGTTAAAATTTTGCGATTTTTTTAACATATTATTTTATTTTGTTAAATTTTTAATTGATCGTAATATCTTAATCTTCCGATTTATTTTAACCTAATGCTACATCCAAGATCATCATTAAGATAAACCCGCACGCAAATCCTATTGTTCCCAAATTTGAATGTTTGCCAACCTGTGATTCTGGTATTAATTCTTCTACAACTACATATATCATAGCTCCTGCAGCAAATGATAATAAATAAGGTAAAATTGGAACTACTAATGAAGTTAGTAAAATAGTAAGTCCTCCAAATATAGGTTCAACTATACCTGATAATGTTCCATATATAAATGACTTACTTTTAGTATTTCCTTCTTCTTTTAATGGCATTGATATAATCGCACCCTCTGGAAAGTTTTGAATCGCAATTCCTATTGATAAAGCAATTGCTCCCATCATGGTAATCGAACTATTACCACTAATTGCCCCAGCTAAAGCAACTCCAACAGCCATACCTTCTGGAATGTTATGAAGTGTTACAGCTAATACCATCATTGCAGATTTTCCTAATTTAGATTTTAATCCTTCTGGTTCTTTGCTTTTAATATGTAAATGGGGAATTATATTATCTAATATTAATAAGAATATAATTCCTAAAATGAATCCTACGGTTGCTGGTAACCAAGCTATTATATTTTGCTCTTTTGCCATATCAATTGATGGAATAAGTAATGACCAGATGGAAGCAGCTACCATAACACCAGAAGCAAAACCTAATAATACTTTTTCGACTTTTTCATTTAATTTGTTTCTCATTAGGAATACCATTGCAGCTCCTAATATTGTTCCTAAGAACGGTATTAATAAACCAATTAAAATATTCATCTATTTCACCTTCTTTTAAATAGTGATAGTCTATTTGGTGAATCTTTATCTTTCTTTAATATTATACCATAAACATGGTCACTTACTTCACTATTAATTGCTATTCTTGAATCAAATACTTGAACAATCATATTATCATCATTTTTATTAATAACATTTATTATAGAGGCAGGAATAAAACCTAAATTTTGAAGATGCCTTTTTCTTTATTCTGTACCTTCTAAATATTTAATACTAAATTGATTTTCTTTATTACATTCTCTCAATTTATTCATTTTACTCATTTCCTTTTAAACTTGTAACCATATCTATTTTCTTAATTTTTCTAGCTAAAAACTTAGATACTAAATAAGATATAACAAATGTTCCTATAGCTGATAATATGTAAGTTCTAGCAGTTATAAATGCACCAAAATCATAATGTTCTTCTATAGCTGTTTTAAATAACCAATCAGTTAAATAAAAACCTAATGGAAGACCAATTATAATTGATATTATTGCTATCCAATTATTTTGTTTAATAAAGATATTCTCTATTTGTTTATCTTTAAATCCTAATACTTTTAATGTAGCAAATTGATATTGTTTTTCTGTATATGAAAGTATTCCTAGATTATAAATAATAATACCTCCAAGAAGAATTGCAATTGATATTATCAATACTAACATTGTTTTCATCATAGATAGCATCCCTCTCATACCATCTTTTAAATTATCAATATTTTGAATTGCTTCTACATTTTTAATATCTTTAGTTTTACTTAAATCATTATTGGTATACATTGCATCAGGTTTATATTTTATGCCTAAACTCTCTAAATACTTTCTAGTCATAGTTACATTTTGATTTTGGGGATCCTTATTAAATCCGATTATCTCTGATGTGTAATAATTGTTATCACCATAAATATGCCATGTTATTTTATCTTCAATTTTATATCCTTTTGTCTCTGCAAGTTTATAAGTAACATAAACTCCATTATCATTTGGTTTTGGAACAAATTCATTTTTTCTATTAACAAATCTTACATAATTACCAGCATCAGTAACAAAAATATTATTTGATTCTCTTTTACCCTCATTACCTTTTATTTCTATTCCTAAACTTTGAGATGTATACTCGCCATATTTATCATACAATTCTTTTAATTCATTATCAGTTAAATTTTCTTTTAAATTTAATTTATAGTCAAAATTGTATAAATCTTCAAACTGTAATTTAACAAAGAAGTTCATTGAATCTAACATGCCTAATGCACAAACAATTAAAGTACAACATCCAACAACTCCAGCAAGACCCATGAATGTTCTCATTTTATTTCTAAATATATCTCTTATATTCCAAATTGACTCAAAGCTCAACTTCCTGAAGAAACCTTTTTTAGTTATATTAAGCGCATTACCTTTAATACTTGGCACTTTTGTTCGAAGTGTTTCAGCTGGATTTTCTTTTAAGATACTTCTACCTGTTATATAAGTAATAACTCCTACTACTAAAATAACCATTATAGCAACTAAATAACTACTTGAATTCATTGCTGGAACACCATTAGGTATCTCAAAGAATTCCATTTCTAAATTAATAAATATGCTGCCAATTAGGTAATAACCTAATACTAATCCTAATATAGAAGCAAATATACTAATCCAAAAACCATAACCAATGTAATGAAATAATATTTTGTTATTACTAAATCCTAAAGCTTTTAATGTACCAATTTGAATTCTTTGATTTTTAACAACTCTAGTCATTGTAGTAATAACTGAAAGCATTGCTATAAATAAGAATATACCAGAGAACACTCCTACATAAGTTTTACCTTCATCTATTTCACCTTGATATGCAACATATGATGCTGTATCTTCAATATTGATTATAGCTTTAGCATTTTCCACTCTATCTTCTATATTGTTTTTAACATCATCTCTTTTATCATTGTTTTTGACATCAACCATTATGCTCGAAAATGGTATATATTCTTTATAATCAAAATTAGTCATTGCCATATTGAATACTTTTTCATCTGTTATACCAGCTTCTTTCATAACTAATCCTTTGATATAAGATTCTGTTATCTCATTTATACTCATATAGGCAAATCCAAATTCTTTTCTATCTGGATATAATTCTGATTCATCTCTTGTATCATATAAATGATCTGGAACATTAATAAGTCCTAAAACTTCTTCGTGTAATTCCATGCTTTCATACTTAACAAGAATTGTATCTCCAACTTTTATATTATTTTCTTCTGCATAAAAATTATCTAGCCATACACCACTTTTATTAGGATTGAATTCTTCTCCATCAATAATATAAAATTTAGAAATATTATTTGACTCAATGAAATCTAAAAGTAAAACTTTATCTTCATCTGTAGTTGCAGTTACTGATAATTTTAATTCTGCATTTTTAACATTATCTATCTTTTTAATTAAATCTAAATCATTATGATTTAATAGTCCCATAACGTTTAGATCTTGTAGATTATTTTCAGAATAAAACTTATCTGCAGTTTTTTGCATACCATCCATATATGCTTTAATTCCTGAATAAGCCATTATTCCTATCATAATCATTAAAAAGATTGTTATAAACTGAGATAAATTCTTACGAATATCTCTAAACATCTTCCTTTTTAGCATATTACCACTTAACCTCATCGATTGTTTTTGGATGCTTGTTAAGTTCATTTGATACAACTTTACCATTCTTTATTCTAATAACTCTGTCCGCGATATCAGCAATTAAAGAGTTATGTGTAACGATTATTACTGTTGTATCCTCATCGCTTTGCTTTCTTAGTAGTTTTAATATTTCTACTCCTGTTTTAGAATCAAGTGCTCCAGTTGGTTCATCACAAAGCAGAACTTTTGGATTTTTCATTATTGCTCTTGCAATAGAAACTCTTTGTTGTTCTCCACCAGATAATTCCTGTGGAAATTTATCAGCATGTTTTGATAATCCAACGCTTTTTAATACACTCGCCGAATCTTTAGATGTATTAGTTACATCTTTTATTAAATTAATATTTTCATCTACTGTTAAAGTAGGCATTATATTATAAAATTGAAATATAAATCCAACATCATGAGCTCTATATCTAGTAAGTTCTTTGTCATTAAACTGCGCTATATCATCCTCACCAATGATAATAGATCCAGATGTTGCTTTATCCATTCCTCCAAGAAGATTCAACAAAGTAGATTTACCAGCACCAGAAGGTCCAAGTATAACTACAAACTCTCCTTGATTAATACTTAAATCTATTCCATCTAAAGCATTAAATTCTTTTTCGCCAACTATATATGTTTTCTTAACATTTTTTAATTCTATAAAGTTTTTCATTTTGTACCTCTTTCTTAATATGAAACATATTTCATATTAATTATATTCTTCGCAAAAAAAATAGTCAATAAAAAAGATTAATTTTTTTTCATATATATAAAAATTATGCTATAATCTACTTATGAGGTGACTTGCATGATTGGTAATATTAGAGAACCAAAACAACAAAGAGCCATTATGAAGAAAGAAAAAATAATAAAGGCAGGTTTTGATCTTATTTGTGAAAATGGATACTATAATACCAATACTGCTGAAATTGCAAAGGAAGCTGGAGTATCTACTGGAATCGTGTACCAATACTTTAAAGATAAATATGACATTTTAATTGAAGGATTAGAAAAATATGGTAATGACATATTTTTTCCTATGTTGAAAACTAAAGATGTAAAATTCGATAAAAAAGATTTTGATAAATTGCTCAAGCAAATGATTAATCACTATATTAACAACCATAAAGTATCTAATGTAGCTCATGAGGAAATTATGTCTATGGTACACTCTGATAAAAGGGTTGCTAATTACTATTATAAAAGAGAATTAGAAATGACTAACTTTCTTAAAGAAATATTATTAAATAATAATTTTAAAAACGATAATCTATATGAAAAAGTTCATATAATGATGGGATTAATTGATAACTTATGTCATGAAGTTACTTATCATAAACATGATAATATGAATTATGATATTATGACAAATCTTGTAATTGAAAATATTAAAAATTTATTTAAAAACGACTTAGATTAGTCGTTTTTGTGTGTTCGTAAAAACAAAAAATATTCCAAACAGTTATTTCATCACTTTTTCAAATCTAAACATTCCATCATCTTCTGCATAACAATCAAGTGGTCTATTAGAATCTGGATGATTATCATTAAAGTATTCTACTATATGAAATTTTAATTTATTAACATAGAAATGAATATTTCTTTTATCAAAATATGGAGTACATGTTTCCCATACTTCAGTATCTGTGTATAACTTTTCTATTTTTTTCCAAATAGTTTGCCCTATTCCTTTACTTTGAACTCCTACTTTTACAAATAAGAAATCTAGATGATTATGATTATTCTCATTTATTGTTACAATAACTCCACCTACAATTTCATTATTTTCAATCATTTCATAAGCATAACTGTTTGGATTATTTAAATTTTCATTTATATCTTTATCTCTTAATTTTATTAATTCCAATTTAATCACCTATAATTATTATACAATCAAAAAGAAGAATTTTTGCATTCTCCTAATATCTTAATATGGTACTCTATATAAATATAAGCATAAGGATATCTGCAATTAAATGACATAATCCGTGCGATACAATTGCATATCTAATATTATATTTTCTATAAAGATATCCAAATGCTAAACCTAATCCACCATTAAATAAGAAACATCTAATAATTAATATTGGTGTTAATGTTGTCATAGTTACAGTTGATGGAAGATGTCCAGTTGCAAATAATAATGCTACTAATATATTAGCAATTACATATACAAAAGTTGGTATTTCTTTTTTCTTCATTACTTTAGATATGATAAATACTATTAATGACATAAAGAATAGTCTCATCATTACTTCTTCAATAATACCACCTACTAATAATCCCCCTATAATTTTATATATTGTAGGTTTAACTGTATATTGTTCTAAAACCCAAGTATTTATTGATCCAAATATTAATTTATCTCCAGGGAATAGAATTAATGCACCTATTATAGTAATAATAATTGTAGCTACAATAGCTTTCTTATCTATTTTAAAATCATTCCATAAATCAATCTTCTTAGATAAGAATATACCAATACTAGCAAGTATTATTCCATATAGTATTCCATATTGAATAGATGAAGAAACACCAAGTATTTCTTTAGTTATATTTTGTTCTTGTATTTGTTTTAATAATTCAGAAGATAAAGAATCATAATAATATATTCCTGTACAATAGCCACCTATTAATCCACCAATCAATACTAATAATAAAAACTTCCAATTCTCTTTAATAATTTTTTTCATTATTTATTTTCTCCCTTATTCATAACTTTTTTAGACCAACTTATTTTACCACATTTAGGACATTGAAAATATCTTGTTGTATCTAAATGAGTAGAAAACATTACTTTCCAGTATGAATCTGGGGCATATCTATGGTGACATTTCCTGCATTCATAATATCCAGCATTTATTTCAAGTTTAAAGGCATATAAGGCTACAATAACTAAAATGACAGTGAATATGGAAACAATAATACCAAATAAAGCCCCTTCTCCTAATGTGTATGACGCAAGTAATGTTATACCTATATAAATGCAACTGTGGTAATAGCTAAAACATACATATCCGTTATCATCTTTTTGTTTTTTAATTCTTCTTGTTTAGCAAGTTCTAATAATAATTTTTCATTTTTCTTTGCATAATCTTGCATATCAATTCTTTCACCATTTAAAAGTTCATTGACATTTATATCAAGTATATTACACAAGTCTAGCAACCTCTTTCGCATTTTGATACAACACAATCAGTAATAAATAATTTTTCTGCTAATTGTTCTTGCGTAACCTTTTTATCTTTCCTACAATTAGCAATAAATTTTCCAATCTTAATTAAATCCATGAACTTTTCTCCTTTCATGACTTAATTATAAAATAAGTCATTTATTAGTTATACATACCAATGGTTGAGTTGATACCCTATATCTATTTTACCATAAAAATAGTGAATATTTTTATTTATTAATGAACACAATATTACTAATTTATGATTCAAACTATGTACAAAATGGTTCTAAAGCCAATTTGGGGCTTTTTTTGTCAAAAAGAAAAACTCGTATTTTCCCTTTATTTTAAGAACCAGGAGTAAATGTTCCGTTTTTCCATACACCATTGACTTTAGAAAATTCTGGGAGTACAGGAACACCTGCAAACATCCTAGTAAAATCTGCAGTTTTAGAAACATTCCATTCATTAATAGAACTAGCATTATTTATCTTATTATCACCATCAAACATACTTCGATAATTATTCACTTGAGAAACATCCCAATTTTCTATTCCATTTAATGATTCTAAAGAATAACAATCTCTAAACATATAGGACATATCTGTCACACTAATAGTATTCCAATTTATAAAATTATCTAGAGAAGTTAAATTAGTACCTATAAATGCAGCGGACATATTTTTTATATTAGACACATCCCAATCTTTCATAAATTCTGTACTATCTAAATTCCAATTATTATAAAAAATATCTTGTATTGTAGTGACGTTAGAGGTATCTAATATTTTTAAAAAAGTATAGTCTTCTATCACATTATTATTATAGAAAGCAAAAGACATATCCGTAACATTACTAGTATCGAACTTATCAGATAAGATGATTCTTTTTAATATTGCTTTCGTTCCATCAGCTGGTGTTCCCATACCTATCATAAAACTCATATCCTTTAAGGATGAAGTATTCCAATTCGATAAATCAATTTCTTCTAATTTTAAATTCGTTAAAAACATCATACTCATATTTTCTACATTTTCAACATTCCAATTCTTAATGGCATCAATATTATTCAAATACAGATTTGTTGAAAATAAAGAATTCATTGTTGTAACCTTAGATGTATTCCAATTCTCTAAACCAGATAAACTTTCCAAACAATATATATTAAGAAAAGAGGATGACATACTTTCTACATTTGAAGTATTCCAATTTTTCAAATATGACAAATCTTTCAATGATGTTAATGATAATAAAGAATTCATATTTTTATTATTCGAAACATCAAATGTTTCTAATCCAACTATGTTGTTTAGTAATTGTATATGATTAAACATAAAACTAGCATCTTCATTTAAAGAAGGAGTCTTATCCTCACTCCACCAATAGATTGTTTCATTATCATACCACATATAAATGGGATATTCTGATTCAGGAGTAGATACAATATTTTTTTCTTCCTTATTGATACTATCTGGTTCAACTTCCGAATATTGAATAGATGTAATTAATTTATCTTGAAAAGCATAAGCATTTGTAACCGTAGAAGTATCATCTCCAGCTAACTGTTTCATCTTTATATTTACTTCTTTACCAGACAAGAAAGTAGCCTCCTTGGCATCAATTTTTAAATTTAGATGAATATCTAATGTACAAGTACAGATTGCATTTACCATTTTTGGAAGAATAAATAGTGACAGAATAGCTATCATAATAGAAACTTTTTTAGAATTTTTTCTTTGTATGATTAATCCCCCTATTATAATAGCGAAAATTAGAAAAATAATAAAAACATTATTCTTAGTTTCAGGATTAAGGATAGTTCCAGATTCATTAACGAAATGAAAGGAAACTTGACTATTACTCGTATAAACTCCATTAGAAAGAGTTTCTACTTGTGGCTTTATTTCATAATTTAATCGTAAATAAATAACCTTTTCTTCTCCTGCTTTGATAATATTAGAATCATCTTCATAACGAATATCATAATTGATATAATCTTTTGTAAGCTGAGTCTTATCAAATACATAATCACTATTAGAAGTATTTTTTATAACGGCTTTATAAGTAATAGAATCTCCTACAACATTCATTTTTGTATTCAAATGAATTTGATTATGATCATTACTCGCAGTAGAGGTTTCTTCAGCATTTCCGCTTACTTCACTTAATTCTACTTTTTCTATTTTGATATCTGTTTTTTTACATTCTTCAGCCTGAATCGTAAAGGGAAATAAAAATAACATAAATATAATTAGAAATACAATTTTTTTTATTTTCATAAAACACCTTCTATTCTGTTGGAATAAATGTTCCATTATTCCATGTTCCGCTCATATTTGTAAATACAGGAAATGCAGAAACACCTCCAAACATCCTAGTATAATTTGCATCTTTCGAAATATCCCAATCATTAATAGAACTAACATCACGTAAATTATAGCTTCCACTAAACATGTAATTATAATTAAGTACTTTAGATACACTCCAATTTTCTAATCCGCTTAAAGATTCTAAGGATATACAATCTCTAAACAAAGAATTAAAATCGGTAACATTAGAAACATTCCAATTTCTTAGTGGAATAAGATTAGATATAGAATTACAAAAACGGAACATGCCCGATAAACTAATTACATTAGAAAGATTCCAATTAGAAATACTATTTAAATCAGTTAATAATTGACAAGATACAAACATAGAAGACATATTAACAACATTAGACGTATCCCAGTTTGAAATACTACTAATATTCTTCAAAGAAGAGCAAGAAGCAAATAATCCAGTCATATTAGTAACATTCGATACATCCCAATTTTCTATTCCATCTAAACTTTCTAAATTAGAATTATTTCTAAAAAAAGCAATAAAACTATGTGCATTACCTACATTCCATAAAGATAAATTTCTAAGAGATGATAATTTACAATTACCAAAAAAATAAAGGAATGTATCAACATTAGAAGAATCAAAAGTTTGTAACCCTGATATATCATTTAAGTTTGTAACTTCAAAAAACATCAAAGAAGCATCTTTATTTAAACTTGGAGTCATATCTTCACTCCACCAATAAATTGTTCTATTATCATACCACATATAGATTGGATATCCGGATTCAGGTATAGATACAATATTTTTTTCTTCTTTATTCGTACTGTTAGGTTCAACTTCTGAATACTGAATAGAAGTAATCATTTCATCTTTAAAAGAATAAGCATATGTAACTGTAGAAGTATCATCTCCGGCTAACTGTTTCATCTTAGCATTTATTTCTCTTCCCGGTAAGAAAATAGCCTCTCTCGTATCAATCACTAATTCATTCTCTATCTCTAAAGAATGTCTACATAAGCCATGTACACTAAATGGTAAAGTAAAACCTAAAAGTAAAAATAAATAAGCACTTTTCTTTTTATCTTTATAGAAAAGAAAAAATCCAATCCATAATATAAGAAAAATCAACACTCCTAATCCTCTACCAGTAATAGGATTTTCAATAATTTCTTCTACAAGATTATTATTCGTTAAATTTAGTTTTACTACTTGAGTATCTTGATAAAGTCCATTTTCTAAAGTCGAAGAGTCCATCTTTTCTTTATAAACTACTTTTAAAAAAAGTATTTTCTCTTCTCCACTTTTTGTAAGATTATTATCATCTTCATAACTAACAGTATAATCCACATAATCCGTATCAAGATTAAGTGACTTTTCATCAAAATAATAATCTTCATTTGAATTATTTTTTAAAACAATTTTATAACTTGCCGTATCTCCTACTACATTCATCCGTAAACCAAGATTTATCTTTTGGCTATTACTACTAGCTTTCTTAACTTCTTCAATATTTCCTTTTGTATCTTCTAAAGTAATAGACTCTATTTTAATATTACTAGGATCACACGTGTCTTTTGCAAATACAAATAAAGGAGTAAATAAGAGTAATAAAAATAAAACTATCTTTTTCATACAATCACCTTATTATTATTTACAATAATTATATAATTATGAAAGGATAGATGCAAGCAGAATCATATTTTTATATGTAAAGAAAAAGTATAGATTTACTATACTTTTCTTATCTTGTTAACAACAATATAAAATATATAATACCTATAACAACCCCAAATACTACAAGCACTTTTACTAATGGTCTTTTTATTTTATCCACTTCTTTCTTCACCCTACTTTTCTTTCCATACTATTTCAATATTTTTATATTTAGCTTTTATCATTTGTTCTACTAAAATTTTTGCATTATTGTCTGCCTTTTCTAATAATCCAGAATCTAAAGCCTTCTTTTTACCTTTTTCAACTATAACATCTTCTAACTCATGCCTTTTTCCTGAACTAATATTTGTAAAAATACTTTCTTCATCTAAATATGTTTTAAAAGTCTTAGGAACTTGATAATACTTATAAACTTTTGCTTTAGGAAGAATTACTGTTATTTTACTATAATCTTTTGATATTTTGTAATCTATTTTTCTAAAATCAATTCCAGCAAGCACTTCAACATCTAAACTAAAAATTAATCTACTTGTTGTAAAAGGTATCGATATTTTCTTAAATATTTTCCTAGCATCTGAACTATCTTCTAAAATTCTTCCATACCATTCTTGAGTAACTAATTCTCCAACATCTTTAAAACCAAAATCTAAAATGGTCTCACTATGATTAAATACTTTCGAAAAAGATAAACCTAAAATAAAAACAATTAAAAAACCAACACAAAATATAATGATTTTTAATTTTTTAGGAATTTTAAATTTAGTTTTCCTTGTTCCATTATCCTTTATTTTTTCATCACTAATTAATAACTCTTTATTATTTTCATTCATAATCCTTACCATCCTTTATTTGTACATCCATTATTTACTTAATAACAATTATATATCATAAATTGTAAACAATCAATATACAAATAAAAAGTTTATTCCATAACAAAATAAAAAAAAGATTATTAATCCTTGTAAAATTAAAAAAATTAA
Organism: uncultured Caryophanales bacterium; assembly: GCA_947165475.1. Classification (GTDB taxonomy): domain Bacteria; phylum Bacillota_I; class Bacilli_A; order RF39; family UBA660; genus UBA3789. Next base: position 28,048 of record CAMVAN010000003.1, read on the forward strand.
AACTATTTTTCTTACTAGTTACTCCCGAGTTTTGTTTTCAATATTATATAGTTTTTTATTATTAGTTTTTTCAAATTTCTTTTAACATTAATACCACTGTGTTATAAGTAATACTTTTTTTAATGTTCATATTAACATAAATAAAAATATAAAACATAATAATTTTCAACTAAATATAATTCAATGAAATAAGCTTCTCCAAATAGATTTATTTTTCTTTTTTAATTTTAGATATTCTTCTGTTTGTCTATAAAAGAAATTAATATTACTTTCATAATATTTTCTAATTTCCTCATAAAGATTATCATTATCTAATAAAGATATTACTTTATCAAAATCCATATCATATTTTTTGGCTAATTGATATATCATTTCATAATACACATCAGCATATGAATATAAATATGAACAATCATTAGCTTCAACCCTAAATTCTCTTAAAATAGGTTCATTATATTTTTTATTATCATCACCATCTAAAGAATTGGTTATAAAGCAACTATAAAGATTAGATTCAATTTTATATAAATAGCTTTTTTTTAAATCAGACATTTTAATAATTACTTCAGGTAGTGGCATATACCAACCATATAAATTATCATTTCTTTCTGTCTTAATACTACCATAATATCCAAAACCTTTTTCAAAAATCACATTATCTGGTATAATAAATTGTCCCATACAAGGATAATCTATACCCCTACCCATATAATAATATGCATGCTCTCCAAAAAGGAAAAAATGTTTATAGGAATCTAAAGAATTATAATGAAATGTATTATTACCTTTTATTAAAGCCTTATCATAACTTTTATTATTAATCATCGAAATTATTTCATCACTAGATAAACATCTATAAACTATCATACTATTACCCCCAAAAATAATATAATTATATCTTTTAACTTAAAATATTACTGTTTTATATATTCTTCAATATCATTTATATAGTCTTTTATTTTCATTTACATATTCATGAGTACCAGCTATTGTCTCACTGTTTTTGCTATACTTTACTTTTTTAGCAGCTTTTAACCTATTTTCTAACTCTTCATATTCCAAATCTAAATAATGTAATCTTGAAGATGAATATCCTATATTATCATATAAATTTTGAAGTTTTTCTTTAGCCTTTCTATTATTAATACACATCAAATATATTACTTTAGAATTATTAATAATATTAGGATCAGTTTCTTTTAATTTTTCTAATATATTAATGAATAATTCTAAATTATTATGTAGAAATAACAAATCTATATAATTAATTAAGCTTCCATCAATATCTAAAACAAACTTACATGCTTCTAAATAATATTCTTTATCACTATCTAAATATCTAATCCTATAAGGTTTCATTTTTAACATTTCAAAAACTAATTCTTTATCTACTTTATTAATATCCATATATTCTAAAGACTTCTTATTGTTACTAGCAATCTTACACAACTTACTATATATTGAAATATTACTATCAACATAAGAAATAGATAATGCATCTTTTTGAATGGTTTTTATAACCATTGGAAATAATTCTTCTCTTTTATTATCTATAAATCGTAATGATTTATTGCTACAAGAAATAGCCAATTCCCAAAAATAGTAATAATATTTGGAATCTTTAGGTACATATTGAACCATATATGGTTTCTTACTAATAGCAATCATACCTAATTTTTTATAATTACTAACTCTATAATCTATACAAGAAAAAACAGATATATCTTGTTTAATTGCTTCCTCACATAATAAAGGATAATCTTTATAATCAAAAGGAATAAACTTTATTGTACTTGGTTTATTTTTAATTGCGACAAGAGCTAATTCAGTAAAATCATCTCTTTCTATAGAATAATTTTTAATATTATTAGGACTTGTTACAATATCTACTTTTGCATCAAACGTACTTCTATTTACAACTTTATGTTTATGTTTCATAAAAATAACCTCTTCCTTTTTTTTGACTATTATTATATCCAAATTACTAGTACAAAACAACATAAAAAAGCTTCTATCCTTTATTAATAAATATCATTTTACCATTCAATAATATTCAAATTATCAAATCTTTTTTTCCAACTATTTACCTTTTTCACATACATTTTTTCTGTATTATATTTATGCTTTATAGGTCTAATAGTTCTATTATAAATATCACTAAGTCCATATGGAGCATATATTTTTAAATCATCACTATCTTTAGTAATTCCAATAGCATGAATAGTTGCTATCCAATAATTAATTGCATCCTCCGAATTGAGATATTGTTCAACGTTCATATTAAATAATTCTTTTTTCCATATATGCATTCTAGCTTAATTTGATACATCTATCTTATAATTATACCCATTATTTATACAAAATTTATTTATTAAATCACAATACTTAATATCAGTTTCAATAGATAAATCATCTTTGTTATAATATATTACATCTATATCTTTTATTCCATAATTTAGAGGTTTTCTATCTAAATAATTCCATATAGTTTGAAATACACTTCCAGCAGCAATATAATAATTAGGTAAATATAAACTATGAATAAAATTTAAGATATTCATTAATTCAACATTTTGTTTTAATATTTCAATTGTAAAATTTAATTGTTCTTCTAATGTTTGATATTTCATAAAATCACCTTAAAACTATATGTTCTTCTCCGTACATATTGAATAGAAAGAATTATCTATATAATTATTTATTTCTTTACAAGATATCTCTGATGTATTTCATTTTCTATTTCACTAAACACACACTCTTAATTCCAATTTATACTCCAAGCATTCATCTAAAGAGTTTCTCCACCAATATTTTAAATAAACTTTTGAGATCTGACTACCAACAACTATTTTTTTTTAAAAGTGCATTTTCAATTCTTTAAACAATTTCTTCCTTATCACAAAGTGTTGTTATAATTATACGGTTATTCATATTATTAACATCATCTCTTTTCATTTATTATTATACTAATATTTCACAAAGTATGGGTAAATGATCACTATAAATAGTATCAATCACTTCAATATTTTTAACATTAATATCCTTTGAAGTAAAAACATAATCAAGCTTATAATCTAATTTGTTTACTGAAAATTCATTATAAGAAAAGGGCTTTGTTGTCCAAGTATTATTTGTATCATGATTGATATAATATTTGCTTATTTTTTTTATATATTTTGAATTTTTTACTGTATTTAAATCACCAGTAAAAATATAGTTACTTTTATTTTTAATAATTTTTATTAACTTATCTACTTCTCTATCCTTTAATTTAGTTTCTAAAAATTTATGAGTATATGATAAATGAGTAGTTCCTATATTATATACTTTATCATTACAGTTAATAGATACTTCTAAATATATTCTACCTTCTTTAGAATAATCATTTTTATCTACTCCTGGTTTTTGAACATACCATTTATTTTTTTTCATAAATGGATACTTTGATAACACAGCATTGCACTGACTCATTCCATCTAAAAACGTATCCGCAACTTCATAATAAATATATGGATATACCTTGCTAAGTGCAGAAATACTTTCTCTATCATCATAAAAAAAACTTAATTCTTGAATACAGACAACATCAGCATCTATTCTTTTTAATTCACTTATAATATTATTTATATCTTCCTTACACCATATATTCCACTGTAATACTTTCAACTTATCACCTTCAAAACAATATTTTATTCATAATTATCAATATAATATTTTAATATTTTTCTATCTCTTAAAGAAATAAACTTCATACGATATACATCATAATTATCTTCATAAGTAGATGAAGTTAATTCATTATAACTATTTTCTATTAGTTTTAATGCATCAAACAGAGAAACCCAAATTAATTCAGCACCTTCTGCTTTTTCTTTTTCTGTAAGATGTAATTTACTAGTATCATTTAAAACTTTCGCAACAAATATATATGATATTTGTTTTACACTTTTCATACTGATATGTTCCTCTACTATTCCTAATTCATGGATAATATCAATCTTACAACCTGTCTCTTCAAACACTTCTCTTTTAAATCCGTCACTAGGACTCTCACCATTTTCTATGCCTCCACCTATAAGTTTATATTCCTTCGTATTTGTTTTTTTCTGAATAGCTATTTTACCATCTTCATTTATAATAATTCCTCTAGCAGCCATTCTAGTCTTATAATCCTTAACTTCTTTAAAAGGCATACCAATATCTTTATCTGTTAATTGAAATAATAAGCTCATTACAGTCCTCCATTTAATTACATTTTTTTAGAATTATTATTTTCATTAATTTTTAAATTATATTCATCAATTAATGAATAATAAATACCAGGCATATTAATAAAAATTGTACTACCAGTATTATTTGATACTTCAATACCATCAAATGCCCCCATATTAGTTCTGATAGGAGAATAAAACTCACTAAATGATATAGAGTCATCATTTAAATAATTAGCTATTATTCTATCAAAAAAAGCTTTATAAATAACATTAATATGATCATTAGTAATCCCTAAATTATAATGTTCCTCAATCTTTTTATATGGTACATAAATATCTAAAGTACACATACATTGTTTTTCAATTTTAGCAGAAGAAAAATTCATATTAGCAGAAAACAATCTATCATTATCTTCTAAAATTTGCATTATACGATTTAAAATAAACTCTACTTTTTCTGGAGCTATCTGCTCCGCTTCCCACTTTTTCATAAAAAACTCCTAAAAAATACAACATAGTTTCTTAAAGTATTTCTTTTAATTCACTAATATCATTTATAAACTTTTCACATTCTAAATTAGGCTCAAATCCATACTTTGCATGTATAAAATCTATATTAGCATCATATGCAGCTTGCATATCCTTTTTTATATCTCCTATATAGCAAGCTAAAGAAACATTATTTCTACTCATCATCTTCTCTATTGCTTCTTTTTTAGATATTCCATAAGATGCATTACCTATATAATCTATAAAAAAACTTTTTAAATTAGATTTTTCTAAAAATAATTTAACATAATCATCAAAATTATTTGTAATAATACCTAATTTATACTTTTTAGATAAGTATTTAATAACACTAAATACATTTTCATAAATATGCGCACCATTCTTATTTATTAAATCAATTGCAAGTTTAGTTTGTAAATCAACATATCCCATAGCTTTAGAAAGTTCAATATTAGGCATTAATATCTGAGCAATATCCCTTTTTCCAAGTCCCATAACCTTATAAATATCTTCAATCGAAACTTTTGGAATTTCTTTATATTCATCAGCAATAGTATTAGCCGCAATCATAGTTATTTCTGAAGCTTCCCATAACGTTCCATCAATATCAAATATTATCATCTCATATTTCATTGAAAATCTCCTTTCTAAAGCAATAACTATAATCCCATTTTCTTATCCTTTAAATAACCAGATTCTATTGTTCCATGGGTTTTTACATTTGTTTTTACTTTTCTTCCATTACCTTTTACTCTAATTGGAATAAAACCTTTATCCTTTAAATATGTTTTTTTCTGCTCCACATTTAAATAAAAATCATTTTTTTTTTTACTTTGTAATAATAATTTTTTTAATAAATATAATTTTTTTAAATTCATAATAACCTCCTATATACTTATCCATTAAATTATATGGATTAGAATCTAGCCAATAATCTACTTTTGATTTATTAATTTGCTCAATCATTTTATCAATATTATTATAATTAATTCTAACACTTTTAGAATGTTTACAAACATATTCATAACTTATATTTAAATCATCAACTAAACCCATATTATCTCCTATTCATATATATTTAAATTATTTAAATAAATCAATTTTATTTATTATTTCCTCATAAGTAAAACAAGCATTATCTTCATTTTCTAATTCATGATTTTCCCAACAAGCAGGAATAAAATCAATATTACAATTTTTAGAAAATGTTTTATCAATAATACTATCTCCAATATAAATTAACTCTTCTGGAACCAATTGTAACTTATCACATAAATAATCAATACTATCTCTACTAGGTTTTGGATTATTAATTAAATCAGAAGTTATTACTATTTTAAAACAATCTATAACATCATTTAACTCATCATCCAATTCATGAAACTCCTCTAATGTTCTAGAGGTAATAATACAAATTACATAATCTTCTGATATTTTTTTTATGACATCTTTTATATTTGGAAAACATTTTGTTTGATAATTACTAAATGTTTTTTCCCATTCTTTATTTATTTTTTTTATTTCATCATTACTAAAATTTAAATAATTATAAAATTCAGAAGTAGTTAAGGAAGTTATTTTTCTCATTTCAGATTCAGTTATATGTCTATCAGTAACATTTTCTATTGCTTCCTTTAAACTAAGCATTTCTGGTAAAAAACTATCAACTATTGTTCTATCAACATCAAAAACTATACATTTCTTCATACATTTACTCCTTTAAAAAACTATTTATTACAGATAAACTTATCTAAATCAAAACCATCTTCTTCAACTATATACTTACCTATCTTATTAATAGACGGTTTAGTTGCTTCAGGACAACACCCCTCATCTTTAAAACTTGGTAAATAAGCAACATAATTATACGAATAATCAACAACACTAAAGAATACCTTTTTATATAGGATTTTTCCAAAATCTTTTACAACATCTTCACTACATCTAGTTATTGGATTTGTTAATACATTTCTGTCAGTCGCTAAAACAACTATATTATTATAATTGATTCTTTTCTTTCATTCCACTTAGAAATTATTTTATTATAAGAATCATTCGTATGAGAAAAAGCAGCAATTAAACCTCCAATATCACAAAATAAAAAATCATTTAAATAATTACTTTTATAGTTTGGTAAAGGTCTAATTTCACAATCCATATAATATTTCAGATTACAACAAAATCTAACAAAGGTATCTGGTTCCATATAAAAATCAATTGTTGGAGATAAAAATTTTTGATGATAATCATGATAAAGTCTACCTCCAATACAAGTATTAGAAAGAATTGTCAAATTATCTGGAAAATCAGAAATATTTAAAATATCTTGTCGATCATTATATAATTGTAATTTTTTATCCATTAACTTATATGTCATAAAAACCCCTTATACTTTTAAACATCTAATACTGCTAAAATAATAATACCAATTAAAACTAAACTAATACCTAAATATTCTTTTTTTGTTAATTTTTCCTTCAAAAAAACTCTAGAAAGAATCATAGATAATATACAATAACTACCTATTATAGGAGCACTAATAGTAGCATTTCCACTCATAGCTTTTACATAAAAAATTTCTCCACAAGTTTCAAATATCGCTGCACCTATTTTATCTTTTTCTTTAAAAAAATGAAAAGGTTCATTTTTAATTTTTAAATAAAGATAGGTAATAAATGCAAATAATGCAAAAGTATACTCATAAGCTATTAAAGAAGCATCTTCTCCAATAAGTTCTAATTTATCTAAATAAATTCCATCTAAAAAAGTTCCAGCTCCATCTAAAATACAATACCCTATAGGAAATAAAAGCGTCAAAGTAATGACTTTTTTTGTAATTTGTTTTTTTCTATTTGTTTTATTATCAGATTTATTTTTCTTTAATTCTAAAATAGAAATAAAAATAATACCAATAAATATAAATAATAATGCAATATAGAATGGAAAGTCATACTGCTCTTTAAAAAATAAAATAAATAATAACGCAGTGATAACCCCACTAGTATTTTGAATAGGACTAGAAATAGATAACTCCAAATATTTTAGTCCTTTATAACCAATCACCATACTTGAAATATAACATAAAGATACTGGTAAATATTTTGCTAAATCAATTAAACTAATTTTTGTTTTAGAGTGTATCCAAAATATCGTAGCATGAATTCCCATAATAAGTCCTACCATAATACCAGTCTTTAAATGATTATATTTACCTTCTCCTCTATTTCCTATTTTATAAAATAAATCAGCAATACCCCAAAAAGTAAATGTTAATAAAGTACATAATATCCACATATAATAATCACCTAAAATAACTATACAATAAAAATAAAAGGTTTTCTAGTTTAATATCATTTTACCTTTTCATAACTTTATTTATTACACCATTTTTATAGTAATTATTCATAAGTTCAATTTCTTTCATGCTAAAAAATCCATTATTTATATCATCAATATCTCTTATACCATAATCCTCTGCTTTTTTTTAATATAATATCAGTAAAATCTAAAGTACTTAAATAATCAAATAAAAATTTATTTCCAAATAAAGATTGTCCAATAGTTATAGGAATAGAATCATTAGGACTAATATTAGTATCTAGATAATAACCATCTTTTAATCTAATAAAACCATCATAAAAATCAACATATTTTTTTAAAAGCTATACTTGTATCTTGCTCTTCAAAAGAAAAAGCGCCATCTTTTGTTATTTTTCCCAAAGTATAAGTAAATAAAATTGCATCAATTTTATCAAATCACAACTTAAAAAGAGAACTAATTAATAACTCTATATTTATTTTTTCCATAAAACCTCCCTAATCAATTAAAACTTATTAATTTCATTTCAAATTAAATATTTATTTATAAACTTTTTTACCTTTTTTTCTTCCATTTTAGCATAAATAGGAAATTTATCTAATTGAAAATTTTCCACATAATTAGATATTTCATCGCATCTAGCAATATTATTTAGATTAAAATCAGAACTTAAAACATAATACTCATGAAAATACCCTTGTGCTTTATTATCACATATCATAATTTTTTTATTAGTAAATATTTCAGTAGCATATATCCATCCTTTTGAAGCAATAATTTTTGTATTATAAACATCTAAATTTGCATGCTCACTATATACATTAACTTTATAAAATTTTTTCATACTTACCGACCTCCAAAAACAATGCTAAGTATACTTTAACATTGAGTATTCATCTTATCAATCATTTTTATAACAATAGGTTTAATAAAATAACAAAATTTTTCTTTTTCAACATCTTGAAAAGGAATCCATTTAACACCATCAATAGCATCATCAAACATTTTCAATGAAATAGATTCATCTGCTTCCATAAGATATATTATATCAAAATGTAAGTGAGAAGAAACAAACTGATTATTTTTTAAATGATATTCAGTAGGAAGTATTGAAATCATAAAAGGTTCAGTTTTTAAAACATTTGCTTTTAATCCCGTCTCTTCATAAACCTCTTTAAGTGCAACTCTCAATAAATTATCATCTCCATCAGCATGTCCTCCAGGATAAGTCCATCCATCAGCTATTTTATGATAAACAGCTAACATCTTATTTTTTTCTTTATTAACAATAAACCCAGCTGCAGAAAAATGTCCAATAACATTATTTCTAGTTAAAACATCATCAAAATGATTAATAAAATACATCATTCCCTCTTTATCTTTTTTATCTTGCTCATCAAAGGGATTATATTTTTCAATTATTTCTTTTACGTACATTTTCTACCTCCATACATAGTAGAATTTTATATTAATTATGCCTTTTAGAAGATAACTCATGTTTTTATATTATATCTTCAATCATTTTTATTCTATCTTCATTTTTTACAAAATTCGTTATATGCTTGAATCAAATCTTTATCCATAAGATTATCTGGAAGAGAATCTAGTGAAAAAAACTTTAATCTCTTAGTCTCTGAATCTCCTTTTAGATTAGAAGCATCTACTAAAGAAATAGTTGCTAAAAAAAGTGATGTATTATTATATACAATATCTCCATTAGGATAGCTATTCTTTCTACTTTTACCAGATAAAGTATCTATTAATTGAATCTTATTAATATCTAGCTTTATTCCACTTTCTTCATAAACTTCTCTAACAGCAGTCTCTCTTAAATCTTCCCCTAAATCTTGACAACCACCAGGTAATCCCCAAACATTTCTGTCAGTTCTCTCTTGAAGAAGAATCTCATCATTTTCATTTCTTATAATTACTGCAGCTCCAGTTTGAATAAATGGTATATGACAAATTCTCTCATCCAAAGCCATACGAAATAAAACAGGATATCCTCCATATTTTGCACTAAATTCTAATAATTCTTCTTCCTTTAAACTTGTAACTAAATCAATAAACTCATCATGAGTATATTCTCTCATATTTTTATAATTCATAATTAAACCTCCGGATATTAAATCTATTTAGTTAAAGCTTTTGGCATATATCGTGTCCGAGCCCCATCCCAAGAACTTAGCTCACTATTCATCAACAAAGTGTTTTTTTGCCTATTCCGTTCAATAACAACCCGAGCAAGAATACGAACAACATAAGAATCAATAACAGATAAAGAAGCATAAGACTTTAACATGTTTTCATAATAAACTCTAAGCTCTTGCTCCGATAAACTCTGCACAATCTCTCTCGCCTTATTTTTTGCCTCTTCTCTCTCCTCAGATGTTAATCTCTTTTTAATAATACTATTTATAGAATTCTTACTAACATAATTATAATAATTCTTGGCATCAGAAAAAGATATTTTATCAGTCCGATAAATTTTTGAAAGATCAGCCATTTCTATTTCTTCCTCAGTTTTTGGTCGAAAATTTAACCATTTAATCCATTCATCTGAACCTAAGATATCCAAAGGTAACGGCTTAATACCATTTTTTAGAAAAGAATCTATATATATCATCTTGTAAACCTCCAATAATTATTTAATTTAATCCACCAGATAAAATTCTAAACTTTAAATTATTATTCCATATTTTTAATAATTCAGCAAAATTATCATCAGGATGTAATAAAAGATTTGCTAAAGAGTCTAATTCACTAAGTTCTTCTTCATCTAAATGAAAGTTTTTATCGAGTACATATTTAGGCACAAAATCATAATATACCTCATCATTCATTAAAGAATGAAAATCATAAAATAAAACCCTTATCGCAGCATCCAATCCGAATGTTACGGGATCAGATGCATATAAAATACTTTCCTTTTTTATTTTATTATTTCTTAAATTTAAATAAGCCTCTGCTCCAAATAAAAACTCATCCCTAGGTAAATCATTTAAATCAAATTCAATTAATTTATCATCCCATTGATCATCTGCATCAACAAGTATCCACCTATTATCTTTAAAACTATAATATTCAACAATCCAGTGATCATAGTAAATTTCATCATGTCTTAAATATTCACAGAATCCTGATCTTACTCGACAAGGAATTCCTTTAGCTTTTAAAATAGATGCAAGAAGAATAGCTTCTCCTCTACAAGTAACATGAATTTTATCTTCTACTCTACGATTTAAACTATAATTACTATCCCTTCTTAATAGCTCAGATAACATAGAAATAGCTGTTGGAAAAATATCATCTTCAAATACTAAACTCGTTTTAGGGACTTTATCTAAATTATCCCACCATCCATCTTGTAAATGATTCAAAATAATAACTGGATGAATAATCTGTCTTCTTTGTAATTTAGCTAATTCACTAACTTCATCTGGTAAGCTTTTAGCAATATCTCGATATAATCCTAAATCTGTATAATAACTAGTTTTTTTATAAAAATCTAAAATCTTTTTCATAAAACAATACCTTTATTTTTTTCTACTATATACCAGTCTCTTATAAGGAATTGATTCAAGGTTTTCTTCCAACAATTGAACATTAAAATCTTCTTCTTGAAAAGTAGGAAAGAAAACATCTCCATTTTCAATAAATAAATCAATCTCTGTTATATACATCATGTCAACAATATCAATTGCTTCCTTAAATAAATTATATCCACCAGCTATATAAATATCACCTTCTGAGTAATATTCTAAAGCATCATTAAGAGATGGAAGAACAATTAAATTATCATAAGAATATTGAGCATTTCTAGAGATAACAATATTCTTACGATTAGGAAGCGGATGACCAATTTCTTCAAAAGTTTTTCTTCCCATAACAACAATATTTCCAGTAGTTAACTTTCTAAACTGTTTTTGTTCACCAGGAATATTCCAAGGAATCTTTCCATCTTTCCCTATTACATTATTTTTAGAACGGGCCACAATTAAAGCTATCATATTACAAACCTCCTACGAAAACAAAGTTTCTTCTTTACTATACTGTAAAGAAATATATTTTAAAATACAAATAATATAAATAATTGTACTAAAAATAATAATACCAAATGATTGAAACTGAATCTTATTAATAACTATATCATTTAACAAAGAACTACAATTAGCAATAGGAATAAGCTGAAAGAAATTATTACTTACTTCCATAACACTTAAAAAATAAGGAATAATAGGCAAAATAGAAACAAATTGCAAAGAAGATTGAGCCTCCTTATAAGTTTTTGCTTTTCCAGAAAGTGCCATACAAATACCTGAAGCAAGTAAAGAAGTAAATAATAATACCAAAATGGATAATAATATTGATAAAAAACTAGTAGTAAAAGTAATTTCTTCATATGAAGTAAAAATCTCTTTTCCTATTAAAAAAGAAGGAATAGCTAAAAAATACGCAATAGATCCACCAATAAAAGACAAAAAAGATGTTGCTAAATACTTTCCAATAACTAGTTCAGAACTTCTAATCGGGAAAGTTAAAATAGTCTCTAAAGTACCTCTTTCTTTCTCCCCGGAAGTAGCATCAGAAACCACCACAACACATACCATAACAACAATCATTGTTATGTAAGAAATAACTAAACTAAAAATCATATTACTCATAATATTAGTATCCTCTTTATTTAATGATTTAGAGTCAACTAAAATATTATTAAACACCATATTAGGATCCATTCCATTATCCATTAAATATTTAGTACCAAGCATCTTACTATAAGAATCTAAATAAGAATTAGCAAGAGATAAAATAATTTCACCACTATTTTGAGATGTATCCGTATAAATAGTATATTTATTATCATTTCTAATAATATAACCTTCTATTTTATTATCTTTATAATAATCTTCACAAGTTTTTATATTATTACAATTCTTAACAATTATATAATCTAATTGTTTAATAATTTCCTTTTCTTCACTTGATAGTTTATAGTTTACCCCAAGCGTATATGTAGATTCATTTACTGTATCAAATAGTAATCCAAAAAGTAAAATAACCAAAGGAATAATTAAAGGATATAATATTAATTTATGAAGAGATTTCTTATCACGAACTACTCCTCTTAATTCCTTTAAAATAGTAATTTTTATATTATTCCAACTCATATTACTTCTCCTTTATTAACTGAAAAAAAGCATCACGAATATTAGTAGTTTTCGTTTTTTCTTCTATTTCTTTTGGTGTCCCTATAGCAATTATTTTTCCTTTATCAATCAAAACAACTCTATCACAAATATTTTCTGCCTCTTCCATATAATGAGTAGAATAAATAATACATTTATTCTTATCTTTTTCTTCTTTAATAAAATCCAAAATAACTTGACTAGAAATAATATCCAATCCTGAAGTAGCTTCATCTAATATATAATAATGTGGATCGTGTAATACACATCTGGCTACTCCTACTCGTTGTACTTGACCAGTAGATAAATTACCTATTCTTTGATTTTTAAAAGACTCCATATCAAATCTTTTTACAACTTCACTTATTCTCTTATCTATAATATCTTTATCCATTCCATAATACCCAGCACACATCTTTAATAATTCTACTGGAGAAATATCCTTATATAACTTTGTATTTCCAGATAAAAACGAAATATTCTTCTTTAAAGCAATAGCATCCCTATCATATGTCATATCACCAATTACAATTTCACCAGAAGTAGGTCTCATAATTCCAGCAAGCATTCTTAAAAGAGTAGTCTTTCCTGCTCCATTTGGACCTAATAAGCCAAGTATTTCTCCATCATGAACTTCAAAAGAAATATCATCATCTGCATAAAAAGATACTTTTTTTCCACTATCATTTACTTTTATAAATTCTTTAAAAATATTATTAATTACAATCAAAATTAACACCCAATTTCTTAACTTTTCCTAACTCTTTTGCAACGTATTTTTTATAATGAGACAATAAAATTTGAGATTGTCTCAACCTACTTTCAAAAGATATATCATATTGAACAATACCATCATCCAAAAGAAAATCTAAATCATCAAGATTAATATCTTTTAATCTTTTTATTTTTATTAAAGATAATAATTCCTCATCATAATTATTTTTCTTTAAAAAGTCTAAAAAAGTAACATCTCCTCTAACAACTGGCTGAATCTCTGCTAAAGCACCAGATAATAAAACTCCTTCAGTTGTAAAATTATCAAATAAATAAATTGAATTATTCTTCTTATCATCAATAGTTATATAAGAAGAATTCATATCATCATATAAACCAAATATATAATTATATATAGTTTCTTTATTATATGTTAAATCGAATTCTTTTTTATTATCAGAATCAAACCTTAATATAGCACTCTTAACATTTCCCAAATGCTTCTGTCTATATTCAATTAAAGAACTCTTATCAATTTCTAAACCATAAACACTTAAAACATTATTGTTTTTTTCATAAATCTTCATAAACCCTCCATTTTTTTAATACTTTTTTACCTCAGTATAGTCAAAAATATCCATCGCTAAAGGAACAACATGAATTGATTTATATTTTTTCATCATATCTTTAGCAAGCATTAAATACATATTTTGCTGATCAATAGAGTTTTGCAAACTGAATTCTTGATATAAATGATGTTCACCTCTATCTAATCTTTTTCTATATAAATCAACATTTTCTAAATATAAAGGAAAATATTACATTTCATATTTTAAATTCGATAATTCAGATAAATAATAATTATATTCTTTAGTAAAAGAATAATCTTTATAACCAAGTCTAGCATAGACTTCTTCTGTTGTAAAAGTTCTATCAAAAATCATATCCATTGGAACAGATTGCATTTTTTTTTAAATATTCAATTAATGCAGTATACATTATTTTTGAATACTCAAGTCCAGTTATAGTTTTATCTTTTTGCCCAGACAAGCGATACAGATTAGAACCTGCAATATTATCTCTTAGGTAATTTGCTAATGTCGACTTTCCAACCCCTTGTGGACCTTCTACAATTATTAGCCTTTCCATTTTAATCACCCAAATTTTATTATAATAAAAAAATATATAGATTACTATATCTTTTTAGAAAATATTTTCCCCTTATTAATTAATTCCGAATTTATAAACTCTTTACTATAAATATTAAAAAAAGAATCATCTTGATCAAGTACTAAAAACCCAGGAATTCCATTATTTTTCATATCATCAGAAATGCTCGATGCAAAAATAGTATTATCTCGAATAGATAAACAATGAGAATGTCCCTTTATAGTAAGAAAAGATTTCACATTTGGAATTTCAAAATTATACTTAGGACACCAATGAGATAATAAAACAGGTATTTTTTTATAATAAATATATACCTTAGAAAAACCAAGTATTTTAAAATCCTCTCTTTCCTGAACCATATCTAATAATTCTCTATTATTAGAAAAAGTATGAAAGTCATGATTTCCCAAAACAAAATAAGTCGTTATACCATTCATTTTAGGATAATCATTGACAAGATGAAAAACTTGACTCTCAAAAGTATTATAAATTTTTGAAACAGGTTTATAAGTGCTTTGAATTGCATCACCTAAATGAAGAACACTTTTAAAATAATTATTAAACGCATATTGATAAGTTTCATGTATATAATCCATATTTTCAAACTTACTACCTAAATGAGTATCAGAAACTACTAATAACTTATCATCATAAAACTCCTTGCAAAAAGCATGATTTCTCATAAAATCCTGGCTTTTTATAATATTTCCAACATAATACAACACTTCATAATATTCTAAATTTAAAACAGAACAGATGTCATGAATAGAATATCCTTCAAAATAGAATTGTTCAATTAAACGTTTATCCTCTGTAAGAAAGTTTTCTCTAGATAATCGAAACATAACTACTCCTCCCTAACTAATAAACTATAATAACATAAAAAAGCTAAAAATCACTCTTTAGTTTTCTCTTATTAATCCAACAACACTTGCTACTCCATCTAAATCAGCATTCTTATAAGAAATTACAACCTTCATATAATTAATCCTTTTCTCATTTTTTTAAAGTATATTCTTTTATCTCACAATTCTTAAGTCCTCTATTTAGAAAATGTCCATCTCCCATACCTTCAAAATAAAAACTAAATGCTTTTGAAACTCCACTATGAGCAACTATTAAGACAGTATTGTAATCCTCATCTTTTAATTCATCTAAAAACTCTTGTATTCTATCAAATAAGTGAGAAACCAACTCCTCATTATCATAATGAATAGTAGAATTATAATTCCAAAATTCATCACGATCAAAAGTTGAATTAGGTTTCCCATCTAAATTTCCAGCTTCCCGTTCTCTAAGTCGATTATCAATAATAATCTCCTTATGATGTACATTAATAATTTCTGCCGTATGATAAGCTCGAACTAAAGGAGAAGAAATAACAATATCGTAATCGATTTTAGCAACATCATCTTTAAGCTCTTCTGCTTGTTTTATTCCAGTATCATTTAAATCTTCATCTACAGTAGTATAAATCTTTAAAAGATTCGATTGGCACTCACCATGTCTTATTAAATAAACTTTCATACTAATTTCCTCCATATTTTTTTATCATATATATACCTCATTCCTCATATAATTATCAAATATTTCACTTAATTTTTTCTTTACTTCTTGATAACTTTTAGGCCATTTCATATATCCACTTGCTTCAATCTCTTGATTATTACCATAACTCACACTAAAAGAAAAAGAATTTCCATCTAATACATTCTTATCATATTTATGAAAATTATTCCATCTCGCAACATGATATTGTTTTAAAATAATTTCTATTTCTTTTAAAATTTTTTTATCAACTTCATATTCCTTAGCATCTTCATAA
>CAMVAN010000004.1 GCA_947165475.1 uncultured Caryophanales bacterium
TTTTGATAAGATTTTTGACTAACATCCACCCATTTTTCATCTTCCCAGTTTTCATAGGTTCCTAAATAGTAACTTTTAAATCTTTTATAATAACTTCTATAATTTTCAACAGATCCTACATTTAAATAAGAGTATACTTTAATTCCTTTACTGTGTAGTTTTTCTATATCACTTTTTGTAAATTCTTGTAAATCTATTACTACTAATTTATATTTATATAACTTACTTAATCCGCTATCATGATCTAATCCTAAAAAAACTCCATAACTTGTTTCTACTGAGCTATCTTTTTCAGTATTATTATTAGAATTATTATTACCACTACTACTACTTTTATTACTCGTTCCTTTTTCGTATTCATCTCCGTTATTAATTATATTTTTTTTCTTTTCTTCAGTTGGACTAAGATACTTCGTGCTTGATGAAAAGCCAGTCATTTTAGCATTTTTCCAGCATACTAGAAAATTAAAATCTTCACTATCATTTGCATTAGAACTAGAAAGGTTTATTACTACATTTATAATAATAGGAATAAAAAATATAATTATAGCTGCTAGAACACTATTTAATATATTTTTAGGTACTTTCTTTTCATCTGGATTATTTACTAACTGTATTAGTTTTATTGTTAGACTAAGGATTAATAATATAGGAACTATTATACATATTAAATTAATTATTCCTTTAGCAATTGCTATAAAATTAGACATAATACTGGATTGGCACCCGGAGTAAGATAATAAATTAATAAAAAAACTATTCATAATAATCCTCCTAGAAGGTAATTATTCTATTTCTTGATATTATTATATAATTATTTTTAATATTATTCAAATAAAAAGAAAATCATTGCGATTGTTCTTCAGCATGATTTTCTTTTAGTTTTTTCTCAAGATAATCAATTATTGGATTTAGATTTTCTGGAATACCATATTCATTAATAGCTTCTTCTAAGAATATATTTAAAACAATAGTTGTTTCTTCTTTATCTTGTGGTCTTAAAACCATTAATTTTTCATTCTCAATTTTATATTTATAAATGTCATATATTTTTTCTTCTTCAAAAAATACACATACATAATTATTTTCATTATAACTAGTATGAAAACATACTATTGCTTGTTTTCCTCTAATTTCAATTATATCTCCAATATTTAACATTATAGACTTTTTCCTCCTTGGTCTCCATAAATTTGTTCGTATTTTTCTTTGTAACTTGTTGCAGCGTCTATTATTTCTTGTTCTGTTTTATTTTCAAAAAAACTATCATCTAATATTCTTTTATTTATTCTTAATCGGGTCAATGTAGCCATCAATATTGGAATATCTAGTGTCAAAGCTACTGCTAGCGTACATGGAATAGCAATTGGTTGTCCTTGCATTGCCCCTATTGCACCTATAGAAAGAGGTATAGCTGTAGTTAGTCCAGCTCTTAGCATTTCAGCTTTTGCCCGTGCTTGATCTGCTTTATCTCCCACTGAATTTTTCATTATTATTTTTGCCTCTTCATATGTTATTTTGTTTTCTTGACTTTCTTTCATTTATATACTCCTTCTTTATTATTCTATATAATTTATATATTCTTCTATGTCAAATCCTTTTTGATTTAGTCTTTTATATATATCCACTATAGGATCGTCTTTTTCCATTTCCGTGATTCCTAGATAATTTACTCTTCGATGGCCAGAATTTCTTACTTTGCCTTCAAATGATTCTACTATTTTTTCTCTTTCTTCTTTTGTTTTTGCATTTTTTATTTTATCAAGATATTGATTAAATGCGTCTCTATCTTGTTGTGATGTGTTCTTTTTTACATCTTCACAAACATCTTCCCAATTATTATATAGTTCCTTTTTATAATATTGTTCTGTGCATGGTTCTCCTTTGATTTCATAATGTTTATTAGTTCCATAATTGTCTATTAATACATCATATGATCCATCTTTACCACTTCCATTTCTTGGAACAGCAATTTTAATTTTTTGGTCATTTGGGTTTTCTGGTTTATCAGCATAGTAATATGTGCCATTTTCTCTTTGATATGCAGTGAATTTATCTATTATATTATCTCCAGTTATATAGTCCCCCAAAGTATCTACAGCTTTTGATACTGCCATTGATCCCACTGCAGCAATTCCAACTATTACTACTTCTGGGGCGGAAGCTACACTTAGTCCTGCTGCACTTAATATCATCAATGCTCCACCATCGCATAGTGCTTGCCAAGTCGCGTAACCAGTTGCTCCTGATATGACTTCTTTTGCCCATCTAATCCAATCTTCCTCTCTCCAATCTCCTTTGTCCGTAACTTTATATTTCAAACCTTCATAAACTGCAACAAGAGCAGTTCCAGTTGTCGTATTCATCCATGGTATAATTGCTTCAGGATTATTTTTTATTCCTAATTCATCTGCAATTTTTCTTGTTAAATCACCAGCAACATAATCACCATCTTCATATTCTTGATCTGTTCCATAAGCTAATAAAAATGCTAGTCCTTTAAAGGCTGAGAATCTCTCAAAACTATTTACAAAACCTTGGGCTAGCCAAAATAAATTATAATCAGATGCACCTTGCAACAATGAGTTCATAAAATTAGCTTTTTCTTCATCAGACATTGCAAAATCTGTAATACTTGCTGTTGCAAAAGCTAATCCTGCAATTATTTTGACAACTTCTTTTTGATATACTTCCACTAATGTATTTGTCTTAGCTAGTTTATCACTGTAGTCATCGTCAATAATAGTTACTTTATTTTTATTTAATGAATTGAGTTGATGAAGTACTGGTTTAATCTGATTTGAAATATATTGAGAATTTGTTAAAACATCATTTAATTCAGAAGCACTTTTTTCAAGAATATTCATTATTTCATCATTATTTTCTGCTAAGTCTTTTAAACTTTTAGCATAAATTTCATTATCATTTTGTGGTTCTGGCATGTTATCATCCCCCATTATAATACTCTAATATTCTAATTCTAGAAATAATTCTATTTAATTCATTGTTTATTTTTTCTATTTCTTGGGTATCTTTTGCTTTTATTTCATCAATTTCTATTAGCATTTTTTTTAAATTATCCATAAAATCATTATTACCTTCTTGCAATGGGTCTTTTATTGAAACTACGTTCTCTGTAAAGGTAAAAAGCGCTTCAAAACCAGGAAACCTTTGTTCATTTTTAAACTTTTCAGTAGAATTCATACTAGCAGAAAAACATTCCAATGTATAGTCACTATTTTCGGCTATTGAATATATTTTTGCTAATTCATCTTCGCAGGTTATTAATGTTAAGAAATCTTTTCTATACAAATCGAGTTCTGTTTCATTTTTTGCTTTGTCAATATATAATTGTTTTAATTCTTCTGCATCTGCTTCGCTCATATAAAGTCTATCCTCCTAATTAATGTTTCCTAGATGCCATAGTAATACTACTGATTCATCATTTGCATATACAAAATCTTGTTCTTTTATAAAACCATATGGATATACAGTACACATATAATCATAAATCGTATTATCTTTTTTGACATCTTTTCCAACAATCATAAATTTATCTTTATTTCCTTTAAATTCTATAATTGATCCAACGGGTAATTTTTTAGTCATTTTCCTTCTCCAATTTATTTTTAAATTCTACAAATTGGTTATCTTGAAAACCAATGAATTTAACTCTTTCAATTTTATCTTTTTTAACTAGTATGGCATTTTCACTTAATCCTTCGGGATACTTACAACAAGCATAATCATAATGCTCATTATTAAGAATAGAATCTTTTTTCATATAGGCACATATCATAACATCTATTCCTTCTGCTCGAATAATACTTCCTATTGGTAATAAATCATTCATTTTGATTTTGTCCTTTCGTATATTTTTCAATTACTTCATTCAATATATTATTTAATTCATTATTATCCATTTTATCTTTTTTTTGTTTTATTTTATTTAATATTTCATCATGTATTTCTTCAAATAAGTCAAAATTTCTATCACTAAAACCAATATAAAATATATTAATAATATCTTCTTTTTTTATATAAAAATAATCTTCATTATATATTAGTTTTTCTTTTTCTTTATTTAGACCATTTGGTGAGCAAACTATATAGTCATATTGTTCTGTATCATTAGGTAGACTAGGGTTGTATCCAATAATCATGGTTTTTTTATTATCTTTTAGCTCTACAATACTACCTATTGGAATTAAGTCAATCATTTATCCCACCTCTATTATCTTTAATAAAGATAACAATAATAAGTAAATTTGTCAATTTTCTTACTAAAATTTTACACTTTTTAAGTAAATTATAATTATTTCTATTTTTTTTCTAAAGATTTTTTTTATTTTTATTAGGGTATTTCTTTCAATTAATGATAAAATAGATTTAGATATTATAAAAATGGAGAGATAATATATGGAAGAATATAAAGTTGGAGATTATCAGATTTTTGATGAAGCTGGGCATACAATTAATAAATTAAATACTGAACTGGATACTAGTAAAACTTCTATTACAGATTGCAAAACTAAGCTTTCTGATAGTAGTATTTTTATGGGGCCTATTGCTGATGAATGTTCTGATACTTTTGCTAAGGTAGATCAGTCTATTTCCAATTTAATGACAAATTTTAAAACAATTGAAAACTATTTAGCTGAGGTATCTTCAAATTATAAATCTGGAGATGTTAATGCAGCAAAATTGTTGCTGATGGGTGCTGATGGAATGCTTGCTGTTGGTAGTACTCAAACGTATGCTTCAGAAAAAGATATTCCTAAAGTATCCGTTGATCAGATTACATCATGTAATAGTGTTCAAGAGTATTTAGATTTAGTTATGCCTATATATGCTTATTATTGTCAAAAGTATGGTATTAAATATCCTGGGGCTTTAGCTCTACAACCAGTTCATGAATGTAGTGCCCCTAAAGGATTAACTCAGCCTGTTGCTCTTAAAGATAATAACTTGGGAGGATTAAAATATACTTCTTCTACCCCAAACGCAACCCCTGGAAGTTATCCATCTGATGGAACAAGAGGACAATATTGTCATTTTAATAATATAACTGATTATATACAAGCACATTGTTGGAATATTGGGCATGAAGGCAGTTTATATCAGGAGGCTTTAGCAAAGGACAACGTAAGTGATTTTATGCATTCTGTGGTTAAAAAGTGGGTTGGTCCTTGGGGAAAATATGCCCCAGATATTGTTAAAGAATATTCTGAGTATGGATTAGACAAATATGAATTAGCTTAAGAGTCATTTTAAATGACTTTTTTTTATGAAAAAAGAAGGGTTATTTTTCTAACTCTTCTAATTTTTTTAATTCTTCTTCTAGTTTTTTTCTATCCATTTCAACTATATTTTTTGGGGCTTTATTTACATAATTTTCATTTGATAATAGTTTTTTTCTTCTTTCGATAGAAGTTTTTAATATTTTAATTTGTGTTTCTTTAATTGCTTTATCAGCCTCTGATTCTAATTTTTCGAAAAAGATAGTTGCTTTTATTTTATTAGAAAACACTTTATATGCTTTTTTTCCTAATGGTTCTTTAACAATACTATCGTCTAATTTAAGCATCTTAACTATTAGTTCATTATCATCTTTTGTATCAAACATTACTTTTAATTCTTTAGTCATATTATTTTCTGCTCTAATATTTCTAAAGTTTTTAATAAAATCAACAGCATCATCTACCGCATATTCTTCTTGTTCAAATATAAACTTTTTATTATATTTTGGATAATCTGCTATCATAATACTTTCAGCATCTTTTACTGGTAACATTTGATATATTTCTTCAGTAACAAATGGCATAAATGGATGTAGCATTTTTAATATACCAGTTAATACATGACATAATACGGATTTAGTCGCGCTGCTATCTAATGAGTATTTTGCCATTTCTATATAATAATCGCAAAAATAATTCCATGTAAACTCATATATTTCTGCTCCTGCAAGATTAAATTCATATTTATCCATGTGCTTTGTAACGCTTTTAACTGTTTTTTCATATTTAGATAAAATCCATTTATCTTCATTTTTTAAATTTTCTAATTTTATTTTAGCTAAATCATCTATATTCATTAATACAAAACGTGATGCATTCCATATTTTATTTATGAAATTCCAAGTAGAAGATAGTTTTACTTCATCAAATCTTAAATCCATTCCCATAGAGCCATCTGTTGTTAGATAGAATCGTAGAGAATCTGCTCCGTACTTTTCTACCATATCAAATGGATCTACTCCATTCCCTAATGACTTAGACATTTTCCTTCCTTGTTTATCTCTAATTAAACCGTGTATTACGCAGTCTTTAAATGGTCTTTTCCCTGTAATATATTCTGTTTGAAATGCCATTCTTGCTACCCAAAAGAAAATAATATCGTATCCTGTTACTAAACAGTCTGTTGGGAAGTATCTTTCAAAGTCTTTTGTTTTTTCTGGCCAACCCAAAGTTGAGAAAGGCCAAAGTGCGCTGCTAAACCATGTATCGAGAACATCTTCATCTTGAATCCATCCTTCTTCTTTAGGAGATTCCATACCAACATATACTTCTCCGTCTTTATACCATGCCGGAATTCTATGTCCCCACCATAGTTGACGAGAAATACACCAATCATATGAGATATCCATCCAATGTCTTAATACTTTTTCAAATCTTTTTGGGAAAAAATTAATTTTATTTTCTTTGTCATCTTGAAATTCTAATACTTTTTTTGCTAATGGTGCCATCTTAACAAACCATTGTTCTTTTATCATAGGTTCAACCATAACACCCGTTCTTTCACTGTGCCCAACTTCATGTGTTAATGGTTCTATTTCAAGTAATAGTCCCTGTTCTTTTAGATCGGCTAAACAAGCTTCTCGACACTCTTCTCTAGTCATTCCTTGATACTTTTTTGGAACATTCTCATTCATTGTAGCATCATCGTTCATAATAACTATTCTTTCAAGATTATGTCTATTTCCAACTTCAAAGTCGTTAGGATCATGTGCAGGAGTTATTTTAACTACACCTGTTCCTTTTTCCATATCTGCATGTTCATCAGTTATTATAGGAATTGTTTTATTCATAAGTGGTAATATTACATTTTTTCCTACATATTCTTTATATCTTTCATCTTTTTCATTAACTGCTACTGCTGTATCTCCAAATAGTGTTTCTGGTCGGGTTGTTGCAACATCTAGATATTTATCAGTTCCTTCAATTACATATTTTAAATGATAAAAAGCACTTTTTTCTGATTTATAGATAACTTCTTCATTTGAAAGTGCTGTTCTTGCTGCTGGATCCCAATTAATTATTTTTTCTCCTCTATAAATTAACCCTTTATTATAGTAATCAACAAAAACTTTTCTAACTGCTTTATTTAAATCATCATCTAGAGTAAATCTTTCTCTTGTGTAGTCTACTGATAATCCTAAACCTGCCCATTGTTCTCTTATACTACCACCATATTCATGAGTCCAGTCCCAACAGGCTTTTAGGAAATTTTCTCTTCCATATTCGTATTTATCTATGCCTTCATCTTTTAGTTTTTTAACAACTTTAGCTTCTGTTGCAATAGCAGCATGATCCATTCCTGGAAGCCATAATGTATCATATCCCTTCATTCTTTTATATCTTACTATTGCATCTTGAATTGCAGTATCATAGGCATGACCTATATGCAATTTTCCTGTTACATTTGGAGGAGGAATAACTATACAAAACGGTTCTTTTTCAGATTCGTTATTTGATTTAAAATATCCCTTCTCTTTCCAAATATTATATTTTCCTTCTTCTGTCTTTTTATGATCATATTTCTTTTCTAACATGTATATACCTCTTTTTCTTAATTGTAATTTTCTATTTCTCTTAAAACGTCATTCCAGTTATAGACTCGTACAATCCCTTTTTCTTTTAATTCATCATTACTTATACTTCTATTATGCCAAGCATTAAATAATAATTTTAATTTTCCATTTGATAGGTTATTTATTCTGTCATCTATTACTATATCAGAATCTATTAAATGTTTATTACTTGTAAAAATAAAATTTTGTGGAGAAATAAATGGTAATTTTTCAGTTAAATAATTATATTTATCTTTAATATTGTTTGATATTGCTTCATTTGAACCACCCCAGAAATATGCTGTTACTATGTAGACTTCATATTTTTTATTTAATTCTTCTAATGCTTTATAGCAACCTTCTATTAACGGGGCATCTTGATAGACATTTTTATTTCCAAACTCTTTCCAAAATTCATCTACTCTATCTCCTACAAGATTTTGTAAATAATATTCTGTTTGATTTTCTAATTTATAATCTTTATTTAAGAATTCATTAATATAATCTAGATATCTCCCATCAGTAATTACATTATCCATATCAACCATTAACTTTTTCATTTATCCTCCTTTCGTAAAAAAGAGACCTCATCCAAAGGACGAAATCTCGTGGTACCACCTTATTTTATACTTAATAGTATCTTCATATCTTTAACGGAATTATCCGGAATAGCTTACTTATTTTCAGTAATTCTGCTCCTCTGCTACCTTCATTATGTTTTTTTACTCATTTTCAGCAACCATGAGTTCTCTATAAAAAAAACTATAATTACTCCTCAGATTCAACGCATCTAGGCTTATTATATCTTAAAGATTATTATAATACAAGTATTTTATTTTTATTTTTTTGATGATGTGGAAGTGTCTATTAGATTTATATCGTTAATTACTAACATTTTATCTAAATCTTCAATTCTTCTTTGAATATCTTCCTTTTCAATATCTTTTTTCACTCTTCTCTTATATGCTTTTTTTGTTATTTCTTCTACTTTTTGTACTATATATTTTTCTATTTTTAATATTTCAATTTTTTTATCTATATCTTTTTCTTTTATCATAGCTTTTTTTAAATCTTGTTCTATTTTTTTTATGTCAATAACTTGCTCACTTATACCAAAGTGAATCATAACTTCCTTTATAGAAAATAAATATGATATCAAATCATATGATTCATAGTCATCTATTTTCATTTTAAAAGCTTTTCTTATATAATTTTCTATGTTTCCTATTTCAATATATTCTTCTATTTCTTTAGTACTTCCAAATTGCTCATTATAACTATTCTCATTACCTATCATATATTTATTATAATTTAAATAATTTAAAATATAATCATATATCAATTCTTTAATATTTCTAATTTGACTATAAATATGTTGATGTTCTTTTGGATAAGATGCTAATTGTATAATACTAATTAGTCTTCCTACACCATCAAATGTTTTACTACTCCAACTAGTAATATTATTATCATTTCTATTAAATTCATCTAAGGCAGTTATTAATTCAGGAGGAGTAATACTTTTTAAAAAAGAAATTATATTTTTAATAATTTCTTTTCTATTTGCATTTGAATAATCAAAATTAGATGGAGATGGTAAGACTAATTCTAAATCATTCATTATTTCAATATAACTTTTTTTATTATTCATTTTGCTCTCCTATTTTAGTTATCTTCATCCTCATAATAATCTACATTTTCTCCATAAAACTTGTCTAGGTTATTATTTGTTCTTGTTGCTTGATAAGCTGGTGCTTTTAAATCCTGTTCGTTTTCATTACTCATAATATCCATATCTGAGTCTTCAACATCATCTTCTATTTCAATTGACGTATCTTCTATTGGTTCAAATTTATCTAATACTAATTTGTTTTTATTTTTCCTTTTATACTCATCATATATAACCGCACCAGCTGAAGCAACAATCCCTGTTGTAGCAATACCGAGTCCAATTGGAACTGTATTAATTTCTGTAGATGTATTAGAGTTTTCTGATACAGTTGTATCATTTTGTTCTGGTAATGGTACCTTTGTTACTTCTTTTAATTCGGCTTTTGCATTTGAAAAAATATTATTAGTATTATCTTTCGTTTTTATCTCACTATAATGAGATAATGTTTTTGAAAGAGTAGAATTTAATCTAGTTATTTCTTCTACCATCTTATTAAAATTATTTAGTAATATGCTTAAACTATCTTTATAATTTGTAATACAGTTTGTATGAATAAAATTAATATTTTTAATATACTCTTCAATTTCATAAAATGAATTAATTATATTTTTATTATGAATTGTATTTTCTATATTATTTAATTCTCTTGTAGTAGTTTGTATTTTTTCAAAATCAATATTTTGAGAATCCTTCATTATTCCTTCCTCCTTATAATGATTTTGCATTTTCTAGTCTTTCTTTTAGTTTATTAATTCTATCAATTATATTATTTTCAATTTCTGATACCTCATCTATTGTTATTCCAGAATGATTATTATTTAATCTATTTTTTAATGATGTAGTATTTTCTAGTATCTTTTCCTCTTCTTGTATTTTATTATCTATAGCTTCAATTAATTGTTTTTTTTCTATTTCTTTTTGATTCAAGGTATCATCTCTAACACTATTTATCAGCCTATTCATTTCAGCCTGCATTTCTTCTATGTTATTTATAATTTTTATAGTACTTTCATAAGCAGGAGCAGAGCCATTCAAAAAAAGAGCATTTTCATTTAAACCACCATTAGCTATTTCATCTAGAAGTTTATTTTTTACTTCTTTATCAATATTATTTTTAAATTCTGAATAAGTGGTTGACATTTTTTCAAAAATTTTTTCTGGATTAATAATTTCGTATGTCTCAGTTTTCCAGGAAATCCAATCTACTTTAGCCATAAAAAACCTCCTATTATTTTTTTTTTATTATACAAAAAAGAAGAAGTTCTAAGCTTCTGGCTGACCTTCTCCTTCATTATCATTGTTTGGTTTTTCAGTATTATTTTTTTCAAGTTCAGCTAAACCACCATTCAAAATGGTTGATATTTCTTTTTGTTTATCAGTCTTATAACCAGTAAAGCATACTCTTGCTATTTGATTATGATTAAAGGCAAATAGTTGATCACTTGTTACCATTCCTTCTGGATAGAAGCATGCTCCATAATCAAACATTTTTCCTTGAGCATCTACTTTTCCATTTTTATCATACACATCTCCACTTGGCATAATACAGTAGCTCGTAATCATTAACTCTCTTTTTCCACCTTTTAATAATACAACTGTTCCAATTGGCAAAAATCTTTCTTCTATTTCCATTTTATTTCCTCCCTTTTTACTGTAAATCTGCTAATTCTTCATTATTTCTAGCACCATACTTTTCCGTTTCTTCTTGATAGGAATATTCGTCTTCTGATGAAAGTTCTTCATTTTCATTTTCACTACTTTCATCATTTTCTAATAAACTATCATCTTCTGACCATTCTTCCGTATCTATATCATCATAACTACTATTATTTTTATGATCAATATATGCTTTTGCACCAATTCCTGCGGCGGCTGCAGCACTTAGTCCTGCTGCAATAGGAATTACACCGTTTCCTGTACTCTTTACAGTTGGTTGAATTGGGACAGATGATGTTGGTATTTTTGTAGTTCTACCTCTTTGTATTATATCTTCTATAGAGTCACTTGCATCATCAATTAATGGTGAATCATTTGTGGTTTCTAAATCTATATTAGTCATCTCTTCTAGGCCATTTTCTTCATTAGATGATATATATCCTGTATCTTCGCTATAACTTCCACCAGTATAATCCGTTGAAGATGGAGCGCTAAATGTTTCAGCACTTGAAGTAGTTGATTGTTCAACTGGAGTTGTAATAGTTTGTGATGAAGCATCTTGCTCTGATGTAGTATTTGGTGTAATATTTGAACTATTATCTGTTTGAGTAGTATTTGTTGATGTATTAGTTGTTTCGTTAGAATTATCGTTAGTTGTAGGATTTAAGACTTCATCTTTGGCTATTTCTTCATTAGATGGTTCAACACTACTAATTGGATCTACAGTAGAGTTTGTTGTATCTTGATTAGTTGTTGGTGTCGTAGTAGTTGGAGTTGTTTCAGAAGGTGTTATATTGTTAGGAGTGGTATCTGTATATGATGGAGATCCTCCAGAGTTTCCTCCTCCAGAGTTTCCTCCTCCAGAGTTTCCTCCTCCTGAGCTTCCGCCATCTCCTCCGCCATGATATCCTCCATCACTTCCTGTTGAAGTAGACGTATTACCTGTATCATTCTGATTTCCCCCAGTTGATGAAGTCATTTCAACATTTGGATTAGATGTTTCATTAATATTACCATTTGGTGTAGCTTGGGATATGCTAGAGTTTGGCAGAGGATTCTGATTTCTCCTTGCATCCATCTCATTATTTACTCTAAATACATTTTCAGCAGTTGTTGTTGCGACTCCCGGATTGGTTGCTGCTTTTGCTACTGTTGATGCTGCTGTTAAAATTGCCCCTTTTCCTGTTTGAATTGGATGAGTTACTACATTTTTTGCAGCACTGGCTGCGGTTGATACTGCCGTTTTTCCTGTTTGAATTGGATGAGTTACTGCATTAGCAGCAGTCTTTGCGGCACCTGTTGCTGCCCCAGCAGCTGTTGAAAATGGATGTGCTCCAAATTTTTGCCCTGCCTGCGTGAAGGAATCTGTATATCCTTGGAAGGATGAAAGTTTACTACCTTTTGCAGTTTCTAATGCTTTATTTGCAATGTCTAAATCTTTTGTTGCTTTGTCTAAATTTCTCAATGCATCATCTGCATTATCTCTTATTAATTCTTGAGCTCTTATTGCTTTGTCTGTTGCTCCAGCTTCATATAACTCATCTATTTTTTCACTTGCATTTTTAAAGGTTTCTTTTGCTCCTTTTGCAGCATCGCTAGCACTTTTAAATGTTTTGTCTGCTTTGTCAACAGCTTTTTGGGCTTCTTTAATAGCATTTCGTTTACTCAAACCTTCTCCAAGTTTACCAGCACCAAATGCAAGTCCAGCTTGTACAGCTCCTTGAACGGCTCCATCTTTGAACGCCTTATTAAAGTCATTCCCTCTAATTAAGCTTGATTCGGTTCCAGAACCTGTTCCTCCTATTCCAGCTGCAGCTGTTGCTCCCCAAGTAGAGCTTGAAGCCATTGATAGTGCCTTAGTGCCCAGCTTCGTTTTTCCAAGCCATTGTGCTGGTGCTGATCCAGATAAAGCTCCGCCCATATATAAATATCCAGCCGATTTTCCTACAACGTTAAATGCTCCAGCTAACCCACTGTCTTCGGTAAAGAATGATTTCTTAGCTAAATCAGTTGAGTAATATAATTTGTCAAACATCATATGAGAATAGTCAGTTTTTACAAAATTTCCTACTGTTTCTTCTATTCCTTCTTTTGTTCCTGTTAGTCTTCCGAAAGTGTTAGCAGCAACAAATCCACCTAAAGATACTACCCCATCACCAAGATCTTCGAATGCTGATACGAATCCTTCTCCTGTTTTAGCAGCTGCCATTCCTAAGGTTGCAAAAACATTTTCTCCAAAAGAAGCATCGGCATAAGCTTTTGCTGCATCTGCATCAGATTGTAAAGCAGTTCCAATTCCAACTACGTGTTCTTTTAGTTCGTTAAAAGAAGCTTCATATTCTGCTGTTGGTAATGTTGCAGAAAAATAATCTGCAACTCCTTTCGCATTATTTATTTGATCTATAATTGAAACAAAATCTCCTTTTGTAGTTTCTATTTGATCAGCAGCGTGATTAATTCCATTAACAGTCGCAGATACTTTTGGATAATTTGTAACTAAATCTTTAGATTCACTCGATCTACCCGTTAAAAATTCTTGAGCGCTTTCTATAATACCCATATTTTCCCCTTTCTGTTACGATACTCGTACCACACCACTTGTAGAACGTACTGCATTTTCAGCTTGATCATTAAACTGTTGTTGTATTTGATCATGAACTGAAACTACTTCTTGGTAAAAAGCATCCAACTGTGCATCGATTGCTGATGGAATTGAATTAATATAATTAATCGTATCATCAATTGCTGGAGCCATACTTGCCCCATTTACAATTACTGCTGTAGATGCATCGTGTTCTACCGAGTCTAATTCTTTGGATACTGCATCTAACCCTGTTCTTAGTGTTGACTTTGCATTCGTGATTAATGGCTCTATTTCACTTGGATTAATTTTATTGTTTGCATCTTCTGCTGTACAATAACATATTTTTTCATTATTGCTGTCATATCCATTGTACGTTTGTGGTCCTAACATTTCTGTTCCTCCTTTTTTATGTAATGCATAGGAAAAAGAGAACGTATTCTCACTTTCCTACACATTGCATAAAGCAATGTATAAATTATTCTTGTGCAAATTTTTCAATTTCTGGAAGTGCTGTTTCTAATTTTACAGCTTGATTATCCATTTCTTTCATGTTGTCAGTCATATCTGCATCATAATAATGTTCTAATTTTTGAAGTATTTCTCTTCCGAAATCTGCTTGAATACCACTAGCAACACATTTTTGAGCAACTTCTTTTAATTCTATTGCATCAGCATCTAATTGTTTTGTTAAAGTACGAATTGTATCTATTGTGTTTTTTACTTCGCCTGAATCAAATTTTAAATTACTATCTGCCATTTTTTTGTTCTCCTTTCTCAGTTTAATTTATGAGTTCATTGTGTCTTCTAAAGCTCTTGATAATTTATCAAAGCCTTCTGTTTTATAAGCCATATAATCTTCTGCTTTTTTTGTTTCGTTTACTATTTGATCTAAATTAGGTTTTAATTTAGATGTAAAATGATTCTTTAAAGCTTCTGATGCTTCACCCATGAATGGAGCTGAAGTTAATCTATTAATTTCATTTTCTAAATCATCAAAACATTTATTAAATTTTTTTATTGATGCACCTAATTCATCTGTAAATTCTCCTAAATCTCTTGAATGTAATTCAACATCTGCCATATTCTATTTCACCTCCTATTATATTTTTAGAATATTGGTCATTTTTTCTTCCGAACCCATATCCTATGTTTTTATTGTAATAATTTTTTTTTGATTAATCAAGTTTTTTTTATTATTATTTGTTCTTTTTACAGCTATTAACATAATTTTATTTTTATTACACATTTTTTTTAAATAAACATATATTTATATTAGAAATAGTTTTTATTATTAACTTCTATTTCTATTTTTTCATTAGTCTTCTTATATCACATTAAACCTTATATATAGAAGGGAGGGATAATATGGATTGTTCTGATAATAATCATTGTTCATCTTGTTTATATGATATTTTAAAAAAAATTGTTCTTCTTCAGAAACAAGACTTTGATTTAGACAGTTTTACTGGCTGTGATAAACCTTTTTTAGGTCCTTTAATTACAAATAATTTTTATAATACTAGGCCTATTCAACTATATGTTTGTGCTACAGGCGTTCCTTGGAGTTTTAATTATACTTTAGCAGATGGTACTGAAGGAACTAGTGATATACTAAGAGTTGAATCATTAGATGATTGTTGTTGTACATGTAGAATTCTATATACTAATTTAGAAAACAACCAAGTTTTAAGTACAGATCAGTTTGTTACAATTGACTTGCATTCTTGTGGAGCAATACGTTGTTTTTCTGATACTTATGTTGCACTATAAAAATAGACTTTCGTCTATTTTTTACTTAATCTTTCAATTTTTATAATACTATCTATTGGTATTTTTTCGTTATCTATAGTAATAATAAATTCACTATTCTTTGCTAATAAAGATGTTTCTTTTGATAAATCTTTTGTTTGTAAATAAACTTTAACATTATAAGGACGTCCAATTCCGTTAAATATTTTATTAATTGTTTCTCTAATATTATTATTATTTTTACTATTATCTTTTCTTTCTACATAGCAAATTTTTTTATTATTATTTTTTATGTTAAGCTTTTCATTTTTATATAATTTTGGTAATTTTTTTATAGATGTCACCTCTATAAAATTTATGTGTTTTTTTCATAAAAATACACATTTTTTGGTATAATAGTAAAAGAAATGGAGGTTTCTTATGAAATATAAAATAAACTATAACATTTTAATTCCTATTCTTATTTTGTCTATAATTAGTATTTTTACTATATATAGCTCTTTAACATATACCTCCCCTTCTCTTGGAAATTTAGCTTTTAAGCAGGCAATTTGGTATCTTGTTGGTTGGGGTCTTGTTTTTATCCTAATTCACTTAAAAAACGATTATTTATATCAGCATACTTGGTATTTATATATTATAGGAAATATTCTTTTATTATTTTTACTTTTTTTTGGAACTCCTATTAACAATAGTAGGTGTTGGTTTACTATTCCAGGGATTGGTAGTATACAACCAAGTGAATTTATGAAAATTTTTATAATGTTATCTCTTGCAACTATGATACATAATTTTAGAAATGATTATGATAATCCTACTATGTTAAATGAGTTTCTCTTTATTATAAAAACCTTTGTTATAGTTTTGATTCCATCTGTGTTAACATTTTTGCAACCGGATACAGGTGCTGTTTTAATCTATTTTATTATTTATTTTTCAATGATGTTTATTAGTGGAATACATCTTCGTTGGTTTGTTTCAGCCTTTTTAATTATTGTGGGCCTCTTTGGTGGCATTTTATATTTGTATTATATGAAAGAGGAATTATTCATCAAATTGTTCGGAAGCTCTATTTATTATCGATTGGAGAGAATTTTTAATTGGAGCAAAGGTTCTGGCTTACAGTTAGAAAATGCTATTGCAGCAATTGGTTCTGCAGGATTATTTGGACACGGCTATAATCAAACTCCAATTTATTTTCCAGAATCATCAACTGATTTTATTTTCGCTGTATTTGCTAGTAACTTTGGATTAATTGGTGTTATTCTTTTATTATTACTTATTTTTTATTTAGATGTTGAAATTCTATCTTTATCGCAAAAAAAGATAGAAGATTCTGATAAATATATTATTGCAGGAATTCTAGGAATGCTTATTTTTCAGCAAGTCCAAAACATTGGAATGACAGTTGGTCTTTTACCTATCACTGGTATTACGCTTCCTTTTATTTCTTATGGTGGAAGTAGTCTATTATCATATATGTTATTGGTTGGGATATTATTAAATATATCCGTTAAGAAAAATCGCATTTATAAATACAAATAAAAAAAAACAGGATTAACGAATTCCTGTTTTTTCTTTAATATAATACTTTATATTATAGCGTGATTTAATTCCTGATAAAAATTATTTCACCGGTTTTTTAATAGCTCTTGTATTCGTTAGGTACTTGAGTTCTTATCAATCAGGGGTGTCCTTCCCCTTATAATCTTTTATTGTAGTATGTGATAAGATTTTATAAATACTCTAGATCATTAACCTCAATTTCTCCAGTTAATTTGAGTGGATATACTACTTACTTTTTAAAACAACCAATATGTCCGAGTTTTTCATATATATAATTATTATCAGTCTTATATATAACTTATCAGGAGTTTTCTTTCTCCAAAAAGATTATACTAAACTAGCCTTGATAAATTTTAATTTATAGAAAACAATTCTAATTATTACTTGTAATATTTTATTATTTATATACTAATTATTTTCATAATTAGTGATATTTAATAATGAAATATTTTTTACTAAATATTAATCATAACCTATAAATTCTCTCTAGCTTATACATTAATTATAACTTGTTATTTTTATATGTCAATCTATCTTTACTTATTATTTAAGTATTTTTTTTTGTTTTACATTTTCTTTACACTAATAAACTATAATATATTTCTTTTAGTTTTTTTCCAATTGTTTTTATATCTCTTTCTGCCGCCACTTTATATGCCTCATTTCCTAAATATGGTAGCTCGTCATTCAGTATTTTTTTTATTTTCTTTTCAAATTCATCTATATCTTTAGCCTTATATACATTTTTTCCATCTTCTAGCCATTCTGAAAAGACAGGAATATCTCGTATTAAGGCTTTTGTTTTACAGGCACATGCTTCTATTATTGGGATTCCTTCTGTTTCTTCTAATGTAGGGAATAAGTATAAGTCACATCCATTCATTGCTTCTACTATTCTTTTTTGTTCTACATAACCAGCGAATGTTAAATTATCTAATTTTGTTCGAACAGCTTTTTTTACATCGCTTGTTGCGATAGAAAGAGGGCTTGATCCAAACCAAATAAATTTATACTCTGGTAAACGTTTTGCTAAATTAACAAAATCAACGATTCCTTTTCTCCTACTATATAAACCAATTCCAATTATTACTTTATCTTTTTCTGTATAGTTATATCTTTTTCTGAAATTTTCTCTATCGTTTTTATTTTGTTTAAATAAATCTAATTCAATGCCATTTGATAAAGCAACTATCTTTTTATTCTCTAATCCCTTATAACCTTCTAATAATCTTTTTGAATATGGGGTTGGAGTTATTATAATATCTCCTAGAGAATAACATTTTATTAATATTTTTTTGAATATTTTTGAAGTTTGTCTTCCAAAAATAAATCCATCTTTATAGTCTTCTTCTGTTGAATGAGCATGATAAACTATTTTTTTTCCTTGTTTTTTTGCTTTTTTTGCAAGACGATATGATTTTAAAAAGTATGTATTAATATGTAATATATCATAATCATCGCTTGGATTGGTTGTATATTTTATTCCCACTTCATCAAGCGCTTTCATTTGATGCTTTATTGCTTTACCAAATCCACTTTTTCCAATTGTTTTTTCGCCTTCTGTATATAATAAAACTTTCATATAATCCTCAATTCTTAGACTTTTGTTAAATCTACTCCGTTTTGCCAGCCCCAACCAATATAACCTTGATGTCCATGACAGTTTGCTTTTTGTTTAGATGCCCAGTCATCCAAGTCTTGGACACCTCCTTGATCAGCAACTTTGCCATCTCCTATGTAAATTGCTACATGTCCATATGGATTGTTATTTCCACCTTCTGTTGGCCAACCAGATGCATATACCATTGCACCTTTAGGAATATTATCTTTGTCGGTTGATACTCCATATTTTTCCCAAGCTGTATAAGCATCAGGTTGTAATTCTCTATCTATTCCAGTAGCTTTTTCCCATGTTTTTTCAGCCCATGCTTCACACATATTATCATAGCCCCCACCTGCTCTTTGGGCTGCTATATCAGCAACATTTTGCATCTTTTCATTCGTTTCGGTTGAACTATATGTATTAGTTGATTCATATGATGTAGAAACGTTTCCGGAGAAAGATGTTGCATCAATAGTTCCACTACTTGCTATTTCTAATTCTCTATTTATTTCGTTTTTTAATCGTTCTAATTCTTGTTTATAATTTGAAATATTGTTACTATATTCATTTTTTTTATGGTCAGTAGTAGCATTATTATAATTTTGCTCCGCTTTTCTTAAACTCTCTTTTACCAACTCATATTGTTCGTATAAAGTACATGCTTCTGCAAATGCGGTCATTTCTTTTGATATTATTTCATCACCTTCATTAGCAAAGCTTTCTCCTATATTCGTTAAATTATCATATGATGGTCCTTGCCAAACAGAAGATAAATTATGTATTTCATTTTGGTATTTTTCCATTGCTTGTTTTAAATTATCTAAATCAGAACTTACTTTTCCTGCAGTTTCCATGTAGCACCTACTTTCTTATATCATTATTTTCATTTTAGCATTTTATTATTCAAAAATAAAGAAAAGTTTTCTATTTCTGTTCATTTTGCATTATAAAAATAGAGAAAATGGAAAAAAGCACTTGAAATAAAAGTGTAAATCTTGTATAATTAGACATGTCAGTTGAATTTGTCTGCGTAGCTCAGCTGGATAGAGCAATCGCCTTCTAAGCGATCGGTCAGGCGTTCGAGTCGCCTCGCGGACACCATTTTTATAAAGTAATATCTTAGGTTTTAAGCGAATCTAGGGTATTTTTTTATTTTTTAAGTAACTATCATAAATTGATATAAATTATCACAAAATAATACTTTGTTCGGCACTCTTTTATGGCACAAACAAAAATAAAACTATTAAAATAACATGGACAAATACATTTACAGATGTGCTAAAAAAGAAGAATAAAGTATTAAGAAAGAAGAATAAAGTATTAAGAAAGGAGTTTAGTATGAAAGAAAAAGAAGATATAATAGAAGTTATTAGTAAATATGTTCCACTAACAAAAAAAGGTAGAAACTATTATGGAATTTGTCCATTTCATAAAGAAGAAGATAAGAATCCTAGTCTGGCTGTATCCAAAGAAAAACAAATATATACTTGCTTTGTATGTAGGTCACAGGGTAATGTAGATACCTTTATTAAGGAATTTAATAATAGATGGAGTAGTAATTGGTTTACTACTTTTCTTTTGCTTTTGATATATTTATCGAATATATGACAAAAATTGTCAATTATTATGATATAATGAAGTAGAAAATGTTAGGAATGTGGTGAAATGAATAATCATAGCTTAAAAAAAGTATTTTCTTTTATAAGAGAAGCTTTAGAGTTAAAAAATAAAAATATTTATAATTTAAAAGATTATGAAATTAATTATGATTTTGGTAAATTCTATAGTTAGTTTAAGGAATTAGTTGAAACCCCTGATTATCATTCACTAAGTATAACTTCTTCTGGTATTGTATTTAGAATAAAATACTTAAAAGAAGGTAAAAAGAAAGAGATTCCTTCTATTCCCTACTACAAAGGACATTCAATATATGTTTGTTGGAGATAATAAAATTACTGATGCTAGTTTTATTAATAATTGGACTATTAGAAGTACATCAAATTATTCTAATATGTTTACAAATACACCAACTCATCCAGAGTTTACTAAAGTACTAGGAACATGGAGTGGTGGAACATTTACCCCAATACCATAAAAGGATATACAACCAAAGTATATTCTTTTTTACATTTATAAATTATATAAAGGAAAAAGTATTGTTTAAAAAGACTATTTATCTTATAATTAATTTAAGAATAAGGTCGAGTGATACTATGAAGAAAAAAATACTATTTTTAATTATTTTATTATTAATACCAACTCTAGTATTAGCTAAAGATACATGCAATGATAATGATATTAATATTAAATCTATAGCTTTAAAAGAGTTAAATGGCTTTTCAGAAGAAATACAAGAATCAAGTATAAATAATAATACTATTAATCTAAATCTAAAAATGTATGATGTAGGAGACTCATCTACTTATAATATTACAGTAGAAAACACATCAAATGAAGATTATTATTTTACTAAAGACTCTATGAAACTAGAAAATGATTATTTAGAATATAGTTTAAAAAATGATAGTGAGTTAATACCCACAAAGGAAGAAAAAACAATAGAATTAAAAGTATCATATAAAAACAAAATACCAAATGATAGTTATTCAGATACAAGCAAATTAACTATTTCCTTATCAGATAAACCATTAGAGAATCCAAAGACTAATATATCTCATAATTATTTGATACTTATAATTCTACTTATTGTTATTACTACCTATGTAGAAGTTAGAAATAAATCTTTAAGTAAAAATAAATTATTACTTATGATTAGTGTATTAAGTACTATTCCAATTTCAATTAATGCTTTATGTACAGTAAACTTAAATGTAGAAACAAAAATAGAAATAGAAAATAAGAAAGCAGTATTCTTACCTGGCCAAGAAGCAATCGTTAAGATAAAAGAACTAGCTGGAGATGATACTTCAACATCAACAAAAGGGTATAATTTTAAAGATGAAAATGTCATAGCAATTAAACACTCTGAATCAGAACCATCAGATTCTAACAAAGAAGAAAAAAATATAGTATCAACAGCTGATTCTCCATATCCAATCTATATGTGGTATATCGACGGAACTATTTATTGGTGGAGTGAAGATAAACATCCTAGTTTAAATGAAGATGCATCCTATATGTTTTACTATTTACATAATTTAAATGATATTTCCGGTTTGGAAGACTTTGATGCAAGTAATACAAAAAAATTAAAATATATTTTTAGTTATGATTCAATTACTAATCTAGATGCATTGAAACAATGGAACACAAAAAACTTAGAAGAGATGTATTCTATGTTTTCCTGGGATATGCAATTAACCAATATAGATGGCATTAAAAATTGGGATACTTCAAAAGTAACAACAATGGTTGGATTATTTCACAATACCCATAAACTTCTATCTGTTGATGCTGTGAAAAATTGGGATGTCTCAAACGTGGAAGATATGGAATCTATGTTTTCATGTTCATATTCACTAGAGGAAATAGATTTGAGTAACTGGCATACAGATAAATTAAAAAATATGAATAATATGTTTGCTTCTTTATATTATAGTCAGGATTACTCATTAAAATCTAATCTAAAAAGAATAAA
This sequence comes from uncultured Caryophanales bacterium, assembly GCA_947165475.1. Classification (GTDB taxonomy): domain Bacteria; phylum Bacillota_I; class Bacilli_A; order RF39; family UBA660; genus UBA3789. The sequence goes on from CAMVAN010000004.1 coordinate 22,281, forward strand.
ATTATCAGAAAATTTTGATACAAGTAAAGTAACATCAATGTCTTGTTTACTTTATAATGATCAATATATTGAAGATTATAGCTTTTTAAAATATTTTGATTCTTCCAGCCTCTTATACATCAGTCAAATGTTTCAAGATAATGTTAATTTTAATTCCCTATCATACTTAAAAGATTGGGATGTATCTAAAGTTAAAAATTTTTATTTAGTATTTGCTGGATGTACGTCATTAACAAATTTAGAAGGATTAGAAAACTGGGATGTATCTAATGCTGAGATAATGGAAAGAATGTTTGATGAGACTTCTGCTTTAAATGACATTTCGGCAATAAAAGATTGGAATGTATCTAAAGTAACGAATTATAATTTTATGTTTGCCTATAATAGTAGTCTACAAGATGCTAGTCCAATTAATGAGTGGAATATATCCAAAACCGCAACTTTCAGATATATGTTTTATGATACACCATCTCATCCAGAATTTATCAAAGTACCAGGAACATGGAATTCATCCGGAACATTCACACCAACACCATAAAAGAATATACAGAAATGTATATTCCTTTTTCATTTATAAATTATGTTATGGAAAAAGTATTTTTTAAAAAGGATATTTACTTTATAATTAGATTAAGAATAAGATAGTGAGAAAAGTTTTATGGAAAGCTAAGCTCCATTATAAAAAAATACTAACTATGAAAAAATGATAGTTAATTTGAACTTTGAAAATAAAATTAATAGAAAAAAGTTCATACTAAAGACTAGTTATATTTGATGTTTTTTTGACTAAAGAAAAGTATCTGTATATTTATATGATAGATTAATTAGTTCAATCCACTTATTTGGCATATTACTGTATTTATTTAATTCTGGTATTTCTACTGGTACTTTATATTCTAATGCAGAATGTGGCCTTAAAAAGTTAAAACATGTGGCAAATAAAACCATATAACTATTGGCATTATCAAGTGTAGTAGAACCACCTTTGGGTCGATAATAGTATTTTAATGTATGATTATGTCTTTCAATGATTTGTTTTTCACTTCGATATTCTTTTGAAATATCATCTTGATTTGTAAGTCCAATAACTTGATAAAGTTTGAAAGGAAGATTATGTTCTGTCCAATATTGAACTGCTACATTATAAATATGATTTCCATCTGCTATAACTTGTAAATCATCTTGTAATACTTCATATTTTGAAAGTGTTTTATAAGCTGCTTTAACAGAAGATAAAGAATCTCATTTTTCAAAGACTCGATAAGAAGTTACAATTTTCTTAATGGCATCAAAGTAAAAGAAAATATAAGCAGTTTTTCTCATTATTTTAATATAGGTTTCATCTGCTGCTATATCTGAAGTTAATTCATAAGGATAAAACTCAAGTAATGGATGAACAATTGAGAAAACAGCCTTATAATAGTTTTCTATGGTTTTATAAGAAAAATATACTTCATGAACATCTCTTAGTAATGCAGCAGTTTGTATATAACTCATACCATAATTAACATGATAAGTAAGACGTAAGCCGATGATATATTTGGAGAATCTAGTGAAATATTTATAGAAAATATTGTAAACAGGAACTTTCAGACATAACTACAAATGGCTATATTAAATCGCTTAAAAGAATCAATCCTATTATTGGAAAGCTAAAACTAAATAAAATAACCCCTTATATATTAGATAATATGTATGAAAAACTTAAAACTGGAATAACAAGTGAAGCATTAGGATACCATTTTGATAATAGAACTATTGTTAATCAATGGTTTTTTTTATAAATGTATTGATACTTTTTGTTTTCTATTTCAAATACTACCATATTAACATTATAGTTATCAAAAACTGAGTATGAAATAGTATTAAGTATTTTTTTTCTTGAATCTTCACAACTATCTTTCAAATATTCATTAAAGTTCAAAAACAAAACGTTTTCTTCTTCTCTATAGCTTAATAGTTTTATTTTTTCTGGTATATAACTGATTAAATCTTTTTTAGTCTTTTTTAATTCATCTACTATTATTTCTATTTTTTCTCTTTTATCATTTAAATATTTTGTTATTGGAACATAATAATTATTTGTATCATCTAAATAGTATATTACTACTTTATTACTGTCTTTTATACTGTTTAATAAATATTCGTTATTAATACCAATGTTTTTAGAAAGTTTTGTATAATTTTTCCAAGGGATTTTTTCTATTAAAAAAGAAATATAATTAATATCTTCTAGTTCTAAAAGTGAGTATGTTATTCCTGTTATTAATTGTTTTTCATTTGATACATTTTTTATATCTTTTGAAAAATTTAATATTAAGTGATTATCTTCTAATTTATAACTAAGTAATTTTGTTTTACTTGGTATATATCCTTTTAATTCATTATTATTTTTTTTTATTTTTAGATTGTCAATTATTATTTCTATTTTATCTTTTAATTGATTACTATCTATAAATATATTTTTTTTTACTAGGAAATTTTTATTATTTATTAAATAGATTGTATCTGTATTTATATTTGTTATGTCATTTATTTCGAGATTAGTTTGAATTTCATTTTTTTTATTTGTTAATTTAGGAATAGAAGAAGTAGTTATTATTGTATAAATTAAAATAAACGTTATTAATAATTTTCTTATTACTTTTTTTCTTAACATAAATTCACCTATTTCATTATATGAAAAAACGTACTATTCTAGTACGCTATATGAATAATTCTTTTAGCTTAATTAGTTCTACTACAGCACTTGCTCTTCCATTTACTCCTAATTTTTGCATGACATTTGAAATATGATTACGAACTGTTTTTTCACTTATTTTTAGCTTTGAAGCAATTTCTTTTGTTGTGTAGTTTTCAATTAATAAACTAAAGATTTCTTTTTCTCTTGGAGTTAAAATATTATTCATTATCTATCACCTAAAATATTGTATGATAGAAAAAAACTTTGTTGTAGGATTTTACCTACTATTTTTTTTGAAATTTTACTGTAATATCTAATTTATTATCATACTCTTTTTGTATTAATCTCATTATATTGTTCGCTATAGTAGAATCGTGTTTATCTGAGACACAAACTGCATTAACATTGTTATTTTCTATTTTAATAAAGCAATCAATTTTATATTCTTTTTTTATTTCTTTCTCTATTTTTTCTTCTGTTCCTTGTACTTCATTTAAATATTTTAACTCTTCATATACATTATTTTTTTCTTCATTTGAAAGAGTATCTTTTGTTAATTTCTCTTGCAATCCATCCATTTTTTCTTGACGTTCTTCTTGTAAGTTTACTCTCATAGCAACAAGTGGGCTTTCTTCTTTTACTTCATTTATTACTTTTTGTTTACTTGTTTTTATTTTGTCAGTTTCTTCCGCAACTTTTTCTAATAGACTATTTGGCATCGTAATATAGTATGCTCCTAGAATTAATATTAGGCTAAAAAGGGTCAAAAACCATAGATTTTGTTTGTTCATTTTATGTCTCCTCCATTCAGTAAAATATATGAAAAAAACAAATAGATTATTCCATCTACTTGTTTATTATTTTTTCTACTGCTTTCATTAAACCAATTTTTCCATAAGGGTAAGTAAGGGATCCTTGCATATACGCTATATAAGGTTCACGAATCGGTCCATCGCAAGATAGTTCAATAGAAGAACCTTGAGTAAAAGAACCACTTGCCATTACTACTTTATCAGAATATCCTGGCATATCCCATGCTTCAACAATTGCATTTGAGTCAATTGCTGATCCTTCTTGTATTCCTCTTGTAAATTCAATTAATTTATTTGGATCTTTAAAAATAATGTTCTGGACAATATCTACTCTTTCTTCATTATATTTTGGTTCAACATCATACCCTAACTCTTCTAATACTTTGCTTGCTAAAACTGCTGTTTTTAAGGCAGAGGCCACTACGGATGGAGCCATATATATGCCTTGAAGAAATTGTTTATTTATTCCCAAAGTCGGTCCAACTTCTCTTCCTACTCCAGGGAGCGTTAACCTTTCTGCACAAAGCTCTACTAAATCATGCCTTCCAGCGATATAAGCACCATTTGGAGCAATTCCTCCACCTAAATTTTTTATTAGAGATCCTACAATAACATCTGCTCCTACGCTAGTTGGTTCACTGCTTGATACGAATTCACAATAACAATTATCAACCATTATTATGATATTATTATCTATTTCTTTTATTATTTTTATTACTTTTCCAAGTTTTTCTAAAGATAGACTTTTTCTTTTTGAATATCCTTTACTTCTTTGTATTTCAACTACTTTAACTTTATTATTTTCTAAATAGTCTTTTATTTTGTCATAATCAAAATCATCATTTACTAAATCTATTTGTTCATATTTTATTCCAAAACTTTTTAATGAGCTTTTGTTTTCTTTAATTCCAATTACTTCATCTAGAGTATCATATGGCTTTCCACTAATACTTAACAAAGTATCATTTGGTCTTAAAAGCGCAAACAAGCATACTGTTAAGGCATGAGAACCTGATATAAATTGACTTCTTACAATAGCATCTTCTGCCCCTAATATTTCTTTAAAAATATTTTCAATTGTCTCTCTTCCTAAATCATTATATCCATATCCTGTAGTAGAGTTAAAAGAAGACTCTGTCACTTGGTTTTTATGAAAACTTGATAATACTTTTAAACTATTATATTCACAGGCTTCATCAATCTTATCGAATTCTTCCCTACATTTTTTTTCACATTTATCTATTAATTCAACTGTTTTTTGACTGATTCCTAATGTATTATACATATAATTACCCTCTCTTTAATCATTATATTTTCCACCATCAACTCGAATGATAGTATCATTTATGTAACTTGCTTTATTACTTGCTAAAAAGAGAACTACTTTGGCGATTTCTTCTGGTGTTGCAAATCTTCCAAGTAATATTTTTTTTCTTTCTTTTTCTATTTGATCTATACTTAAATCTTTATTCATACCTGTTTTCGTCCATCCTGGACAAATACAATTAACATTTATAAATGGAGCAAAACTTCTAGCAAAATTATGTGTTAAGGAAATTACTCCAGCTTTTGATGCATCATAATCACAACTTTCTGGATAGTATGTATCTATTGCATTTGTAGATGAAATATTTATAATTTTCCCTTTTTTATTTTCTAACATAATTTTCCCTGCATATTTAGAACATAAATAAGTTCCAATTAAGTTTACATCTAATATTCTTTTAAATTCTTTAATATTCTTATCTAAAATTAAACTGTCTCTAGATATTCCTGCATTGTTTACTAAAATATCTATTGTTCCAAAGGTGTCTACTACTGTATTCATCATTTCTTCTACTTCTTCTTCTTTTGAAATATCACATTTTATACATAGGGTATCTACATTATAATTTTCTTTAATGTATTTTTCTAATTCTTTTGCTTCTTCTTCATGATGACAATAATTAATGACAACATTTATTCCGGATTTAGCAAATTCTTCAATACAACTTGCTCCTATTCCTCTATTGCTTCCTGTTACTAATACAACCATTTTTATTCTCCTTCCAAACTTCCAAAATAATTATTAAGGAACGAATATAGTTCTTCATTACTAGGATTTACTAATGAAACTTTTAATTCTTTTTCAGATATTATCAATAAACTTGGTATTTCTAAATCTTTTTCTTCTATTATTAGTTTTTCTTTTACTTTTTTTATTTCATTATTATTAGATATTTTTATATAATCGATATTATTTTCATCTAATATATTTTTTATTTGTACACAATTAGAACATTTATTATCTGTTATTAAGATAAGAAAAGTATCATTATTATTAATTTTCTTTATAGTATTAGATTCTCCTAATTGATATTTATTCCGATAAATAATTATCATTAATGTAATGCCTATTACTAGTAATAATAATATACAACCTATCTTTTTAATAAGGCTTATTAATTCTGGATCGTTCACTATAAAACCACCTTTTCTTTTTTTATTTTACTATAAATTATAAAAATAGAAAAGAATATCTATTTGATATTCTTATAGTCTTTCTATTTTTATAAATACTTCTTCATCATTAAGTAAGTATTTTTCAGTAAGATTTTCATCTTTTTCTAGTTTTTCTCCTAGTACTTCGTTCATTATATATTTTTTATATTTTTCAAACATTTTCTCTATTTGATCTGATCCATTATAGTAAACATTAATATGTTCTGTGATGATAAAGTCTGCATCTTTTCTTAGAGATTGTACTTTTCTTACAAATTCACGGGCTAGTCCTTCTAGTATAAGATCTTCTGTCAATTCTGTTTCTAATACAACAATTGTTTTACTATTGCTTGTTGATGCATATCCTTCTTTTTGCTTAATTGAAATTAAGGTGTTTTCTTCTGTTAGTTCAAAGTCTTCTCCAGCTAGTTTTATTTTTAGACCTTTTTCTTTTATTTTACTTATTTCATTTGATGTTAATTTTGATAATATTTCTTGTAATTCTTTTATTTTAGGTCCTAGAGTTTTTCCTAATACTTGGAAATTTGGTTTTACTATATATTCTAGATACTCTGTCATATTCTTTTTAAATTGTACTTCTTTTACATTTAATTCTTCTTTAATTACAGGTAATAAATCTCCTATAATCATTTCATCACTTTTTGGTAATATTAAGCTTTGAATAGGTTGACGTACTTTTATATTAACTTCTTCTCTTGCAAATCTACCTAGTGAACAAATATCTCTTACTAAATCCATTCTTTCTTCTACTACTTCATCTATTAAGTCTTCATTTTCTACTGGGAAATCTTCTAGATGAACTGATTTATTATTTGTTAGTTTTTGATAGATTTCTTCTGTTAAAAATGGAGTAATTGGAGCACATAATTTAGATAAAACAACAAGAGACTCATACATGGTCAAATAAACAGCTTTTTTACTTTCAGTTAACTCTGAATCCCAAAATCTTCTTCTATTACTTCTAATGTACCAATTTGACAAATCATCGTTTAAGAATGGAACTATTAACTTACAAACTTTATTTAAATCATATTCTGCAAAAGCTTCTCTTACATTTTTTATTAATTTATTCAATTTAGATATTAACCATCTGTCTATTAGCTCTCTATCTTTTACAGGTATATTATATTCTCTTGGATCGATATGATCTGCATTAGCATACATTTCAAAGAAAGAATATGCATTTTTAAAAGTAGAAATATATTTTGAATAGATTTCTTTTAATCCTTCTATATCAAATTTTAATGGAGTCCATACAGGGGATGTATGTAACATATAAAATCTTACTGTATCTGCTCCATATTCTTCCATTATTTCGAATGGAGAAATTGCATTTCCTCTTGATTTATGCATTTTTTGTCCATATTTATCTAATAGTAAATCATTTACTAATACATTCTTATAAGATGATTTTCCAGTTACAAACATAGAAACAACTAATAAGGAATAGAACCATCCTCTAGTTTGATCGATACCTTCGGCTATGAAATCTGCTGGGAATTGTTCTTCAAATAATTTTTTATTTTCAAATGGATAATGGTATTGAGCAAATGGCATTGATCCAGAATCAAACCAACAGTCCATTACATCTTTTACTCTTGTCATTTCTTTTCCACATTTTGGGCATTTGATATGAACGTCATCTACAAAAGGACGGTGTAATTCAATATTTTCATCAATTTTTTCGATTGCTTTTTCTACTAATTCTTTTCTTGAACCAATCATGATATCTTCTCCACATTCACATCTCCATAAAGGAATTGGAGTTCCCCAATATCTATTTCTTGAGATTGCCCAATCATTCATATTTTCTAGCCAGTTTCCAAAGCGCTTTTCTCCTACATAGTCTGGATACCAATGGATTTTTTTATTTTCTTCTATTATCTCATTTTGTTTTGCAGTAGTCTTAATATATAAAGATGGTTTTGAATAATATACAAGTGGAGTGTTACATCTCCAACAATGTGGATAATCGTGATTCATTTTTTGTTTTTTAAATAATTTATCATTTTGTTGTAGATATTTTATGATTTCTATTTCTAATTCAGAATCAACTACTAATCTTCCTTTCCATGGTCCTTCTGTATAGCAACCATCTTCTCCTACTGGATTAAGCATGGCTAAATCATATTTCATTCCTACTTCATAGTCATCTTGTCCAAATGCAGGAGCGATATGTACAATTCCTGTTCCATCATCCATTGTTACATAATCAGCACATGTAACAATAAATTTCTTTTTATTTTCTGGAATATTTAGAATTGGCATTAATTGCTCATATTCACGATATTCTAAGTCTTTTCCTTTATATTCTTCTACTACTTCATAGTCATCTCCTAGTATTTTATTTGCTAGGGCTTTAGCTACTATAAAGTTATATCCTTTTGATAAGCATTTTACATATGTTTCTTTTGGATTTACACATAAAGCTATATTTGACATTAATGTCCATGGAGTTGTAGTCCATACTAAGTAATAAGTATTATCTTCATCTGTTGCTTTAAATGGTACATAAACAGTATTTACTGATATTTCTTTATATCCTTGAGCAACTTCATGAGAAGCTAGTCCTGTTCCACATCGTGGACACCATGGTACAATTTTTAGTCCATCATATATATATCCATCATCAAATATCTTTTTTAGTATCCACCATTCTGTTTCAATATAATTATTATCATATGTTACATAAGGATGCTCTAAATCTATGAATTGTCCCATTTCTTTTGTAAATTTTGTAAAGTATTCCTCATTTTTCCAAACGCTTTCTCGACATTTTTGGTTAAATTCTTTTATTCCATACTTTTCAATATCACCTTTACCATTAAAACCTAACTCTTTTTCTACTTGAACTTCTACTGGTAATCCGTGTGTATCCCAGCCTACTTTTCTTAATACTCGATATCCTTGCATTGTTTTGTATTTACAAATAGAATCTTTTATAAGTTTAGCCATCATGTGATGTATTCCAGGCATTCCATTCGCGGTTGCAGGTCCATCATAGAAAACATAATTCTCATTTTCTTTTCTATTCTTGATACTCTTTTCAAATGTTTTATTTTTTTCCCAAAAATCACTATATTTTTTTTCTATTTCATTTATTTTTCCTTGTTCTATTTTTTTAAATTTCATATTACCACTCCTAACTAAATATAACATAACTATAATATATGAAAAATAGTACTAAAAAAAGTATCCCCTCTTTTCTACTTATTCTATAGTCTTTAAATGAAAACATAAATAGAATAATTGCAGAAATTATCATTACTAATAAATCGATATAGCTAAAACTAATAATACCTATTCCACCTAATAAAGCAACTGGAATTCCTACTACTACGCCAATATTAAAAATATTACTTCCTACTACATTTCCTATCGCTATATCATATTCTCCTTTTTTTGTTGCTGTTAAACTGGTTACTAATTCTGGAAGAGATGTTCCTAAGGCAATAATTGTAAGTGATATTAATCTTTCACTTATCCCCATTATTTTAGCAAGAATTACTGCTGAATCAACAACTAAATTACTTCCTAAAATAATTCCTAGTAAACCAATAATTGTAAAAGCTACTGACTTTTTCATTGATAAAACTTCTGTACTTTCATCTTGTATTTTTTTTCTTGACATAGATATTAAATAATAAATAAATACTCCAAAGAACAATATTAGAATAATTCCATCTGATCTTGTAAATGTATTTTTTATTTTAATATCAAACAAATTATCTGATAATAATACTGCAAATAATATAGTTATTAACATTGTTATTGGTAATTCTTTTTTCACAGTATTATTTTTTACAGTTAAAGTATGAACTAAAGAACTTAATCCTAGGATTAATAATATATTTAAAATATTACTTCCAATAACATTTCCTAGTACAATGTCTCCGCTCTTTGAAAGTAGAGATTTTATACTTACTGCAAATTCTGGAGCACTTGTTCCAAATGCAACAATTGTTAGACCAACTAACATTTTAGAAACTTTGAAATTTTCTGCTATACCACTTGCACCATCTACAAAGAAATCAGCTCCCTTAATTAGAATAATAAATCCTAATACTAGTAGTAATAAATTAATTAGCATAATAATCTCCCTTTTTATTTTATGATAAAAATAAATAAAAAAGAACTTCGCCTCTAAGGACGAAATTCTCGTGGTACCACCTTATTTTATAAGAAAATCTTATCTCTTAACTATAACGCGTTACCGTATTTATCTTATCCATAAATCGCAACTTGAAAGTGATTTGAATAGTTCTTTCTAACTTGTTTTCACCACACACAAGCTCTCTAAATAGTCTGAAATATTCCGTCTTTCGCACATGCTTTCGACTCATAATATAACATATTTTATTCTTGTTTACAACAAATTTCAAAAAAAAAATAATGGAAAACCCATTATTCTAGTTCTAATAATTCAATTTCTTCCACAACAGCTAATTGTTGTTCAACAATAGATTTTAGTTTTCGTTTAAAGATTCTCATATTTCGTTCTAACATATCTGTATTATTTTCTATTTTTTCTGCCCGTATCAAGGCTTCATTTACTATTCTTGAGGCATTTGATTTAGCATCATTTATGATTATTTCTCTTTCATCTCGAGCCATTTTTTTTATATTATCACTAGTCTCTTCTGCTTTTAATAGAGAATTCTTTAAAGACTCTTCCATTGCTTTATACTTTTCTAATTCTTTTTTTAAATCTTCAATTTCTTTGTTTTGCTTTTTTACCCTAGTGATAATTGCTTCCGTTTCTCTTATGACTTCTCCGACAAACTGGTTTACTTCTTTTTTATTGTAACCATTTTCTTCATAATTAAATTTTTCCATTCTATCACCTCAAGAATAGGCAGTTTATTTTTTAAAAAAAGTCATCTTCTTCATCTTCTTTAGCATCTTTTTTTCCTCTAGTATTATTTTGCTTATTATTCATACTATCTTCACTTATTGTTCCTTCAACATTTACATTATTAGGTGTACATAAGAATATTCCTCCACCTAGTTTTTGTAAATCTCCTCCTATAGCATATATTGTTCCATATAAGAAATCTACAATTCTTTTTGCTTGATCAGGGGTTACTCTTTTTAAATTTACAACAACAGCACTTCTATTTTTTAAATAATCTGCGATTTGTTGACTTTCTGAATAAGCCCGTGGCTCTAACAACATCATTTTAGAGCCTGCAATTCCATTTTGTGCATGATATTCTTCTTTCGAGGTGCTGTAATAATTTTCATCAGTATTTGTATCTTGTTGTGTTGTATCCTCTCCTCCAAAAAAACCTTTCAATTTATCTTTCATAATTAATTCCTCCGTTTATTATTATACTTTTTTATCTTACTGTTAATATTTTAACATACTTTTTTTGAAAGAAAAAGACTAAATTATAAAATGAACAAAAAAACATAGATTTTTAATCTATGTTTTTTAAAGATTAAAGCTCATGACTTCTTTAATCTGGTTTGTCGAAGAAAATATCTAACTAGCTAGATTAAATATTCACTTCCTAAGTTTCCTTCTTAGGCTACAATATTGTAATTATCAATAGTATTAAAAGCTCACTACGTACTTTCTTTTTTTATTAGTAATTTATAATTATCCAATAAATGGCTAGATATTACTTTAAAAAGATACGTAATCTTTTTTAAAATGTTGACCCCTTATTTTGAACAGATTTTTCTATTCAAACCTTAAACTCTTATTTTAAGAACTATTTCTTTCTTAAATATTTAGCTTTATAAAGCTATTATCTTAGTAATATTAATTATTCTAAGCATTGAGTTCTTACTTTTATTATATATGTAATATAATAAAATATTAGGGCTTCATTTTTATAGATACGTAATCTATAAAACAATTATCTTTTTTGCCACGAAAGTTTTATCTGATATTATTTTAATAAGAAGTGTAATCTTACTAAACTTTGGTTTTTAATTATTTATAAATAAACTATTAGTTTATAGAATTTTTTCTATTACATAGTAATTCGTAATTTTCTAAGTACTAATTAATTTTATTAAATAAAACAATTAAAAACTTTATTTTTATAGATACGTAATCTATAAAACATTTATCTTTTCTATAATAGTGAATGTATCATTGTTGGATTGTCCAACAATACTTTTCTCTACTATTGATGTATTCATTATAATTTATTATTCTTTTGTTGTCTAGTTGTTTTTATTGTTTTTTTTGCATTTTACATTTTTTTACACATTGTTTCCCGGAACAATATATTCTTGTGTAGGTTGATTAGCAGTATTATTTTGCTGATTAAAACCGGTGGAAATCATTGGTGCTGTTGGCAAATTAGATTGGTCAACATTTTGAATAGGTGCTTGAGTAACTATACTTTGTTGAGGAAACATCATATTCTGACTAGAGCCTAAAACCTGTACATTCTGACTGTCAACTGGTTGCATTGGTCTTACTTCTTGATATATACTTTGGGGATTTATGTTAGTTTGAGTTTGTTGAATATTTGTAGTATTCATTTCTTTTTTTGGTTCTTGATACCATACTTTTTCCAAGTCAACATTATTTGATAATGGTCTTGGATCTGGCAAGTCTACATACATAATTGTTGGAACTTTAAAAGCTGATCCAAAGGCAATACAATTTCCTGGCTTTAAATTTTTTAATTGTAAGACTACTTCTGAAGATATATTAGGTACCATTTCTTTTATATATGCTAAATCAACGGGATGAATTGTTCTTAATATCAAAAAATTAGCACATTGTGAAATACAGGTATCAGAAAGTTCACTTGGTCTTTGTGTAATTAAAGCTAAAAATACTCCATATTTTCTTCCTTCTTTTGAAATTCTTTCAAATATGTTATATCCCAATAATTCTATATCCTTATCATGTTGGACATAACGATGGGCCTCTTCTATTATTATATGGAATGCCCTACTTCCTCTTGGTTTTGTTGTACTTGCTTTTGTAAACAACATTCTAGAGAGTATTTTCGTTATTACTTTGGCAATTCTATCATCTATATAATTTATGTTAAAGTTTACAATTTGAACTTTATTATTATTTTGGTCAACTAGTAAAGATTCAATAAATTCATCTTTTGTTACATATTTTGGATAAGAAAAATAATATCTATTGTCCCCAGTTGCTAAAGTATGAAGTCTTACACTCATAACATTAGCCGTATCAAATACACGATCACTTTTTAAAATTCCTTCACTAATTAAGGCAAATTCCATTGCTGATTCCAAATCATTTAATGAATAAAATCTATTTAGTTCTTCTTCAGGAACATCTATTGTCTCTTCAATTATATAGCTTCTTACAAATTCCACAACTAATTCCATTTCTTGCATTTTTTTTGTTTTGTCTACATATAAGCATTGTTTAAATGTTCTTGTATATCCTGGTTGAACTATTAAACTATCTAAATTTAGAGTTGGTGTGTTAAATTTTGTTAAAACTCCTATTACTTGGTCCCTTATTTTTGTAGATTCATTACCACTTAAGAGGATATCTTGAAGAGCTCTTGCAATTATATCATTCTTTCTTTTTATAACGTTTTCACTGCTTCCAGTTAATATTGGAACTAATTTTAATGTTTTTTCAATTATTGGTAATTGGGTCGGAGAAGTAGCATCTAATAGTAAGGCTAAATCGTCTACATCCAATAGCCATATTGGAATTCTTAGTATCTCAGTGTCTGGGTCAATTATATTTGTTGTATAGGTTTTATAATTAAGTGCTTGATTTTTATCATGAAGTTTTTCAAAAGCATGGGTATATTCTCCATAGGCGTCAAAAAAGAATAATGCTGAATTATAAGGCGGGGTTGGTCCACTAGTAAATAATTTTTGAAGAATTGATGCAGTGGTGCAACTTTTTCCTGCTCCTGAATTTCCTAAAATTGAAAAATGACTGTTAAAGAATTCATTAATATTTACATTAATTTTATAGCCTTCGTATACATTACTAGTTCCAAAATTTGTAAATCCTATTTTAATTTCTTGTTTTCCATATAATAATTCCAACTCTTCCTCTTTTATCAAACGTACTATTGATTTAAATGCAGGTTTTACGCTGGATCCTGGTGTAAAAGAATTGTCTTTTATCTCCCCAACAATATTAGCAGTCATTTTCTGCTGATTAACATTTACAATTTCAGCAACTACTTTTCTTGATGTTCCATCTTCAAAAATTAGATGTAAATTTACTAAATTTGGTTGTTCATTAATATTAATATTTAATTTAATTGTTACACTATTATCAATTATTTCTTCGATTGTCCCTAGCATCTTTTCACCCTCTATTCTTTTTTAGTATAACATAATCATTTTTATTTTTAAAGAAGAATTCATTTTAAATTTTATAACTTCTATTCTAAACTTAAACTGGAATTATTTATAAAGCAGATTTACACTTAAATTAATTTACTTTACATATAAAAAAGTCCAAGTAAATCGTCTATAATTAAATTAGACCAAAATAATATAGAAAGAAGTGATTTACTTGAACAATTATAATTCTAATATAAAGAAAGAAAAAAATAAACACCTTACCTTTAAAATGTATAAAAAGATTGAATCAGAATATAATCATTATATTTCTTCTAAAGATAATAAGGTTGGTATGACAGAATTTAAAAAGAAACTTGCTAATATAATTGGCACTACTTTATCTAATATTTATGAAATTATTAAAGATGGACTTATAACAGTTTATGATTATGATCTTACTGAAAGAATTGAATTTAATGCTAATACTGCTTTTGAAAAAAGATCTAGTAAGTCTTTAGAAAGCAATTCTTCCAAAAGAGAATCTTCGAAAGATTTCGTTTCGCTTGTAGTTAAAGAATTAAGGAGTGATTATAATATCAATTCTGTAGATGAAATAATTAATGATTTTATTTTGAATAGGCAGGATGAAATTAAAGATATGGTTACTATTTGTACTTCCACTTTTTATAATTATGTAGAAGATGGAAAAATCGAAGGGTTTTCTAAAGAAGAATTACCTATGAAAGCAAAAAGAAAACATAAAAACAAGCATAAAGAAGGCAAAACCGATCCGAAAGGTACTAGCATAGAAGAAAGACCATTTGAACCTAATGATAGATCTGAATTTGGCCATTGGGAAGGAGATACAATAGTCGGTGGTAGAAACAAAAAAAAATCAGGTGCAGTTTTTACTTTAGTTGAAAGAAAAACAAGATTTCAGTTAGTTATTAAAATGAAAGATAGAAAAGCAGATACAGTCTATAAAGCAATAAAACTATTAAAGAAACGATATCCCGAATTAAAAGATTATAATCTCAGAGATATATTTAAAACAATTACTTTTGACAATGGTGTAGAGTTTTCTAGATAGAAAGATATAGAGAAGTTTCTTAGAACTAAAACATATTTTGCGCATCCTTATTCATCATGTGAAAGAGGCTCAAATGAAAATGGAAATAAATTACTACGTATCTTTCTACCTAAAGGATGTAATATTAATGATTATGATGAAGAATACGTTATAAGAGCCAATGAATTAATCAATACAAAAATAAGGAAGATCCTTGGTTACAAATCTTCCTTAGAATTATTCATGATTGAGTTAGATAAACTAACTCAATTGACAATTTAATTTTATCATCGATTTACACTTTTTTATCCAAAATTCCAGTTTCTACTTGAAATTTAGGTTTAAATTTTATAATTATATTACACTCTAATAATATGAAGTTTATTGGGTAAATCCATGTATTTTTTTTAAATCTTCTTTTTTTAAATTTAATAATTTCCATATATTATTTTCTTTTTTTAATTGTAAAGTAATATTATACTTCTTTCTTTTTTTAGTTTTTTTTAATTTCGATAACTTATAATTTTTATATTTTTTGTTTTCTTCTATATTTTCATTTACCTTTATATTGAATAGTTTTAAATTGTTTAAAAAATATTTTTTAGAATAATAATTCTCTTTTTCATAATCATAGACTTCTATTTCTACATCTACGTAGGCATCATTATTTTTTATCTCTTCATTTTTAATTTTATATTCAAGATTTTTATATTGTTTTATTAGAAGTTGTTTATATGTTTCTTTTTCAAAATTACTCTTATCTTTATTCTTTTCTATGGCTAGATTCAGTTCATTTATTATATTTTTATTTAAATCTTGGTAATTTGAAAAGAATTTTGATACTTTTGAAGATGGGGTGTTATATGTTATATTATTACAGCCAGATATCATAATTAATAATAACAGAATAATAGTTATTTTTCGCATAAAAAAACCTCCTATATTTATTATGGAAGTTTTTTTTTATTTCTATGCTTCTTTTATATATATTACTCCACTTGCATTATCTCTTCCTTTAAATGGAAGAATATATTTATTTTTATATTTTATTTTTAAAGATAATGGAATATGAAAATGCTGATCAACATATACTGCTTCATTAATTATATCTCCTAATAAATACTCTTTTGGGGTTTTTTTTATTATTTTGTTTATTTTTTTGTCTGTTATATTATCTGTTACACCATCTGTAAATAATAATAGCATCTCATAGTCATTTTCTATAGTTAAGGTAGTAATTTTACATAGTTCACTGCATATTCCAATACACGCTGTAATGATACTATTATTTGGAAAAAAACGTAGATAATCTTTTTTTACGTTCCCATACTTATAATAATCCCAAACATCAGAATCATCTTCTGTTATTTGTAGTAACTTTTTCTTTTTATATATATACGCTCTAGAATCCCCGATATTTATTATTAATGTATTATTTTTATTAATTATTCCAAGTGTTAATGTAGTGCCAAGAGTATCTTCACCATATTTTCTAATTAAATTAGTATTTAACTTTTTAATATATTTTTTTAAGAGTTGTTCTACTCTTTTGGTATTATTTAGAGTTCTAATATCTTTATTATAAAACCATCTTGTTAATGATTTTGCAATATAGGAAGATGCTATCTCACCAAATTCTCTTCCTCCCATACCATCTGCGGCAAGAAGTAGTTTTATATTTTTATTTCTCGGATGTTTTATGGCTACAACAGTATCTTCATTTTGACTTCTTATTAAACCTATATCTGTTTTGGTCTCTAGTATTTCCATATAAAAACTCCTTCCAACCTATTATAGCAATTCTTTTTTAAAAATAAAAGAAAAGTGTAAAATTACAGAAAAATAACTTTCTTTTTTACACTTTTAGAATTCACAATTTCCTGGAGTTCTTGGATAAGGAATAACATCACGGATATTTTCTATTCCTGTTAGATACATGATTAAACGCTCAAATCCCATTCCAAATCCGGAATGAACGCATCCACCATATTGTCTTAATTTCAAATACCAATCCAATTCTTCTTTTCCCATATGAAGTTCATCCATACGATTATTTAGTACATCAAATCTTTCTTCTCTTTGGCTTCCTCCCATTAATTCTCCACTTCCTGGAACTAGTAAGTCTACGGCTGCTACAGTTTCTTTATCATCATTTAGTCTCATATAGAAGGCTTTGATATCTTTTGGCCAGTTATAAACAAATACTGGAGCATTAAATTTTTCTTCTGTTAAGTATTTTTCGTGTTCTCTTGCTAAGTCTTCTCCATACTGTGGAGTGAATTCAAATTTTTTTCCTGATTCTATAAGATACTTTATAGCATCATGATGTGTAATTCTTACTGCTTTTGATTTTACAAGCTTCTCTAATTTTTCAATCAAACCTTTTTCTACAAAATTATCTAAAAATTTTAATTCTTCTTGGCAATTATCTAAAACATATTTTACAACATATTTAAGCATATCTTCCATAATATCCATATCTTGCTCTAAATCGCAGAAAGCTATTTCGGGCTCAATCATCCAGAATTCATTTGCATGAGTTTTGGTATTGGAATTTTCTGCTCGAAAGGTTGGTCCAAATGTATATGTTTTCTTATAAGCAAGGGCAAAAGTTTCGGCTTGTAGTTGACCAGATACTGTCAAAGATGATTGTTTTCCAAAAAAATCTTTTGAAAAGTCAACTTTATTATCTTCTGTTTTTGGTAAATTATCTAAATCAAGGGTTGTTACTTTAAACATTTCTCCTGCTCCTTCTGCATCAGCAGCTGTGATTAGTGGAGCATGAAAATAGACATAATCCCTATCTTGAAAATATTCATGAATAGCAAATGATGCTTTGCTTCTTATTTTGAATACTGCTTGGAATAAGTTCGTTCTAGGTCTTAGATAAGCTTGTTCTCTTAAAAATTCTCTGGAATGTTTTTTTGGTTGTATTGGATAATCTTCTAAGCAATCTCCTAATAATATTATTTCTTTTGCATGTATCTCAAATGCTTGATCATCTTTTGGAGATTCCACTACTTTACCAATTACCTTTATAGAACTTCCTACTCTCATTTTTTGAATATCATCAAAATTCTTTAAGTCCTTTTCATATACTATTTGAATTTGTGTAAAGTATGTTCCATCTGAAAATGAAATAAATCCAAATTCTTTTTGTTTTCTATGATTTCTAATCCAACCTTCTAAAGTAATATCTTTATTCATATATTTTTTTATATTTTTAAATAATTCTTTATCTGTCATATAATGTCCTTCTTTCTTTAATCTATATAATAATATGTTCCATTCATAATTGCAACTAAATGGTCTTCTTCATCGTAAATATTTGCTTTTAATACTGCTGTTGTCTTTCCAGCTTTTATTATCTCAGGCTTAGCTATGAGCCACTTCCCTTTTCCAGGATATAAATAATTAATAGTTGAACTTAAAGTAACACCTTTTTTCTTGGTAGCTGCAAGTAGCAATCCCATTGCATTATCTCCTAGTCCAAATATTAATCCTCCATGTGCAATGCCATATACATTAAGAGAATTATTTGATATTTTTGTCTTTAATATCGCTTTTTCTAAATCTACTATTTGCATATTGTTATGTTTAAAAAAACCGGCTTTATTTTTCATATTTTCTAGTATTTCTTCTTTATTCATGTATCCTCCTATAATAATTTTGTATAATATTTCCATGCTAGGACTCTTCTTACTGCTTGATTAATTGTTTCTTCAGTTAAAATTTTATTATTAACTGAATTAAGTAATTCTTTATACATCGTTATAAAGTCACTTGTTATTATCATGTCGTTTCCTGCTTCTATCGCGAGTGTTGCGGCCTGATTATTTTCTACATACTCTTTTACTGCATCCATGGCTAGGTCATCTGTTATAATTATTCCAGTAAAGTTTAATTTTCCTCTTAATTCAGAGATTACTTTTTTACTTAAAGAGGCTGGTTTTGTACTATCTAGACAATTAATAATGTTATGCGAAACTAATATACTAGGAACATTGGCCTTTATTCCAGCTATAAATGGTAAATAGTCTTTTTCTAAAAAGTTTTCATATTCTCTATTATCAATTGCAATTCCAGTATGAGTATCTTTATTATTTCCATAACCTGGAAAATGTTTTAAGCAAGAATTTATTTCATTTTCATTTGCATATGTTACCATATTATTTATAAATTCACTAGTTTTTATTTCATCATATCCAAATGCTCTATTATATATAAAATCATTCTCATCTGTTGAAATATCTGCAACTGGAGCAAGATTTAAATTTATTCCAATACTTTTTAATAAAGTAGCTTTTTCTTTTTCCGTTTCTTTTAATAATTCATAACCACCTTTTTCATAGTAGAACTTAGGAGATAAAAATTTTTCTTCTCGAAAGTTTTTATATCTGCTAACTCTTGTTACAAATCCACCTTCTTCATCTACTCCTATTATTAGTTTATATTTATTCATTTTTTGAAGAACATCTAACTCTTCTTTTATACTTTCTTTTGTATGATTTTCGAAATCCTTAGCAAAAAGAATATATCCCCCAGGATAAAAATTTGATAAATAAGTTGTATCGTTTTTATTATATCTCACTAGAAATAATTGTCCTATTTTTTCTTCTATAGACATTTTATCTAGTATTTTATCAGCTTTAGAGTAATACTTATAAAAAATATCATTCTTATTATATATTTTTTTGTACTCTTTCTTTTTAGGTTCATTATTCTCTCTTTTTTCTATATTATTAATAGAATCATTTGAAATGAAATAAATGCTAAACAATCCTATAAATATTATAAGTAATAATATTTTTAGAATAGTTTTCTTCATTTTTCTTTTTCTATGCATTTTTCCACCTTAATTCATAATCTTTTTGAATTCTGTAGGAGTTGCTGTTTCAAATAAAATATCTTTTTTTAATTCAGGATAAAAAATTTTCAATCTATTAGCGTGAAGATATAATCTTAAGTTTTTGTCTTTTTTGTCTCCATATTTTTTATCTCCTACGATTGGATGATTAATTGAAGCGAAAGCAACTCTTATCTGATTTTTTCTTCCGGTTTCTATTTCAATTTGCAACATACTATAATTATCATTTTCTTTTAAAACTTTATAATTTGTAATTGCCTCTTTTCCTTCATTATCGTGAGAAACATATACTAGATTTGTCTTTGTCTCTTTTAGTTTCTGAATTATTTGACCTTCCTTTTTATCAATGTTTCCATATACAATTCCAATATATTCTCTTAATTTTACATAATCATTCCAATTTTCTTGAAGTTTATTTTTTGTTTTTTCGTCTTTGGCAAAAATAACTATTCCACTAGTATCTTTATCAAGTCGAT
>CAMVAN010000005.1 GCA_947165475.1 uncultured Caryophanales bacterium
GAGCCTTTATAGGCGACCAGAGAAAAACCACTAGTTTACTAGTGGATTATTTTTTATTGATTAGTACTTTGGGGTTGATTTATGTCTGTATTTTCTTCAGTTTTTGGTTTATCTATACAAGTTTTTGTTTTATCATCATATATTTTATTTATATCTGTACAAGTACATTTACCATTATCCATTTTTGTATCTTTTGGGCATTGGTCTTTAGGTGTTATTATAGTTGGCCCTGGTTCAGTGATTATAATTTTTCCTTGATAAGTGATTCCCTTATATATTATGTAATAATCGTACGTTCCTGAAACTGCTGGTTTTACATTTGATATATCGAGAGTTAAGTTATTAAATACTTCTTCTGGTATTTCCTCTTTAATAAATGTTCTTGGATTGCTTGAAAGTGATTCTCCTCTTTTTAGGGTTATTTCTTTTAGAGTTAAAGTCATATTAGGGAGTTCTTTTTCCTTTATTTTAATTGTTCCTATATACTTTTTCTTTTTATAGGTTATTGTATATTTATATGTTCCCGCTTGATTGATGTTTACTAGTGATGTATCTAATTTTAAAGATTTTAATGTATCATTACTAATATTTTCTATATCATTAAGATAATCTTTTACATCCATACTTATTGGATGATTTATTTCTATTTCTAAATCTTTTATTTTAATTTCATTAGTTTTTGCTTGAGATTCAGCTATTTTTCTATTTTCTATTGATAGAGAATATGTTGTTTTAATTTTTGGCTTTTGAAAACTCATTATTAATCCTGTTCCAATAAAGATAATACTAATACTGGTTAGAGTTATAGAGAGAATTCTTATTTCTTTTTTGTTAAAGTCCATACTCTTACACTCCTATCTTAATGTAATTATAAACTATATCTTTTTTTCTTACAAGGAAAATGTATTTATTTTTTGTTGAAAAATGTATTTATTTAACATATAATTTAAGCAGAGGTGAGTTTATGGCTTTTGAGTGGTTTATATCTTTTATTGTTTTTTTGATAATTGAAGCTTTAACAGTAAATCTTGTTACAATTTGGTTTGCTGTGGGAGCACTTGCTGGTATTATTAGTTGTTTGTTTACAGATTCTATAATAATACAAGCTGTTGTTTTTGTTATTGTAAGTGTATTGTCTTTATTTCTTACACAGCCTATTGTTCGAAAATTTCGTAAAACCTCTATTACTCCGACTAATTTTGATCGAGTTATTGGTAAGATTGGTGTGGTTACAAAAAAAATTGGTTTAAACGAATATGGAGAAGTAAAAGTTTTTGGAAATGTTTGGACTGCTTATAGTAATGAGGAGATTGAGGTTGGAAAAAGAGTAAAGATATTATCTATTGAAGGCGTTAAACTTATCGTTGAAAAGGAGGAAAAATAAAATGGGATTAGGTTTAGGTATTTTAATTGTTCTTGTATTAATTGTTGCTTCTGGAATAAAAATTATTCCACAATCACGAGCATTTGTGGTAGAAAGATTGGGCGCTTATCATCGTACTATGCAAACTGGACTTCATTATATCTTTCCATTTATTGAAAGAGTTTCTAATAATGTTAGTTTAAAGGAAATTGTAAAGGATTTTGCTCCTCAGCCTGTTATTACTAAAGATAATGTTACTATGCAGATTGATACAGTAGTTTACTTTCAAATTACTGATCCAAAATTATATTCATATGGTATAGAAAATCCAGTTAATGCTATTGAAAATTTAACTGCAACAACACTACGTAATATTATTGGTGAACTTGAACTTGATGAAACATTAACTTCTCGAGATGTTATTAATACAAAAATGCGTAGTATTTTGGATGAGGCTACTGATCCATGGGGAGTTAAAGTTAATCGAGTTGAGGTAAAAAACATTTTACCACCAAGAGATATTCAAGAGTCTATGGAAAAGCAAATGAGAGCAGAACGCGAAAGACGTGAAGCTATTCTTAAGGCAGAAGGAGAAAAGAAAGCTGCTATTCTTATTGCCGAAGGTGAAAAGGAAAGTACTATTTTAAGGGCTGATGCTGAAAAAGCTGCTAAGATTAAGGCTGCCGAAGGTGAAGCAGAAGCAATTATTAAAATTCAAGAAGCTACTGCTCAAGGACTTCGCTTATTAAAAGATGCTAATATGGATGAAGCTGTACTTAAATTAAAAAGTTATGAGGCAATGGTAGATGTAGCAAAGGGAAATGCTACTAAAATTATTGTTCCAAGTGATTTACAAGGTTTAGTAACTGCTGGTACTATTTTAGGGGACTCTTTTAAAAATAGTTCTGATAAATAAAAAATAAATATAGATAGGCCTCGTTATTATAGGGTGTTTATCTATATTTTTTTATGTAGGGAGAGTTGAACTATTTTAAAATATTAATGTATATTAGTATATTTATTATTATGCTGAGTGGTATTAAAATTTGAAATTTTATTTTTTTAGTCTTATGATGAAATATAATCATTCCTAAAAGTGTACCTATGCTTCCTCCTAGAAGTGATATTCCGATTAAATTATTTTCACTTACTCGCCATTGTTTCTTTGTAGAGCAATATTTATCCCATCCCATTAAGGCAAAAGATAGTAAGTTTATTCCTAATATATATATTGTTTGATAAGTCATAGTTTTGCTCCTTGATATGTATTTCTTTTTGCCATTTCTTTATCAATATCATTTAATACACAAAACTTTTTTATTAGCCAGGTTGGTTCAATTAATTTATTTGGGTCTGGATCACCTGTAATTCTATGTATAACTATTTCTGGTCTTAATAGTTCTAGTTGTTCTATTACTATATTTATATATTCTTCTTTTGTAAGAATATGAAATTTTTCTTTTTTATAAAGTTTTTCTAATGGAGTATCTTTTATTATACTTAACATGTGAATTTTAATTCCTTGAATATCTAGATTATTTAAATACTTTATAGTATTTATCATATCTTCTTTATTTTCATATGGTAGTCCATTTATGATGTGTACTATCACATTTATATTTTTTTTCCTTAGTTTTTTTACCATTTTTTCAAAACATTCTAATGTGTGACATCTATTAATTAAGATAGATGTTTTTTTGTTTATTGTTTGGAGACCTAATTCTATAGTTAAAAATGTTTTTTTATTTAATTCTTCTAGATATTCTAAGCAATCATCTGATATAGAATCTGGCCTTGTTGCGATATTTATTCCTACTACATTATCAAAAGTTAGTACTTTTTCGTATATACTTTTTAATTTTTCAGTTTTAGCATATGTATTTGTTCTTGCTTGAAAGTAAGCAATATATTTTGCGTCTTTCCATTTTTTATCCATAACTTTTTTAATATTATTAAATTGTTCTTCTAAAGAATCTTCAATTTTTCCTCCAAATTCACCACTGCCACTCTTTGAACAATAAATACATCCTCCATATCCTACTGTTCCATCTATATTTGGACAAGAGAAACCTGCATTTAAACTTATTTTACTAATTTTTGAGTGAAATTTATTTTTATAGAAATAGTCAAGAGTATGGTATCTTTTATTGGTATTTGAGTATTTAAAAGTATTCATATTTTCACACCTTTTCTGAGGTCTAATTATATCATTAAAACTAGTTTTTTACAAATAGTTGTGTTATTATTATGATAAGGTGGTGGACTTGAGAAAGGTAAGTAAAATTCGTTTAAAACCTAAATTTAAGAAGATATTACAAATATTTGGTTTTATTTTGTGTGTGTTTATAGGATTACTTTTATTTTATTTAAAGCAAATCTATGATTTAAATAAAATTGGTTATAGTAAAAAAGCTAGTCATGAAATACTTTTTTCTTTAAAAAAAGATTATGTTTTATCAGTTGGTAAAAATGAATCCTTAAATGCTGCTTTTGAGAGTAGTTCTTATAAAGAAGAAAATTTAGATCATTATCGTAAAATTCGTTATTTTCCACATAAACATTTTATTAAAAATATTAACAAGCTATTGGAAAAAGGTTATAACGATAGTGATATCAATATTATTTTTTCTCATGGAAACGATGAAGAAGTATCTAGATTTACAAAACGAGAAAAGATTCGTTATTTAGAAGAATTTTATAGTATTTCTTATGCAAAACTAGATAATTATGATAGATATGTTCAATATTCTGATGATACTGGTGAAGATGAAGAGACAACTGTTTTATTTGTTAATCTTGATATGGATAAAAATGATTATGAAGATCCTGTTATTGTTACAAAATATTCAACTGATATGTTAGTTAATAAACATAGAAGTTTAACAGATAAGTTTGTTCCAAATGATTTAGTCACTATTAGTAAAGAGTATGCTTCAGAAGATGATTTACAGGCAAGTAAAGTTGCAGTAGATGCTTTTATTAAGATGAGTAAGGCTGCCGAGGACGAGGGGTATTCTTTGGTTATAAATTCAGCTTATCGTAGTTATCAAGATCAACTTGATTTAATTGATTTTTATAAGAAAGCTTATGGTCAAAGTTATGTAGATAAGTATGTTGCTAAAGCTGGTTTTTCTGAGCATCAAACAGGTCTTTCATTCGATATAGGTAGTAGAACGGCTAATGTTTTTCAAAATAGCAAAGAATATACTTGGATGGAAGAAAATGCATATAAGTATGGTTTTATAAGGAGATTTACTAAAAAATATGAATTTATTACTGGTTTTCGAAATGAACCATGGCATTTTCGATATGTTGGTGAAAAAATTGCTAAAGAAATTCATGAAAAAGGAATGAGCTATGAAGAATATTGGACTGTTTTTTTAGACAAATGATAAAAATACTATAATTGTACTCTTTTATAATAAAGATATTTCTAATAAAAAACTTTAAGAATATATTGTAAAAAAAATTATAGATTGGATTTTTATCCATTTTTCTTTTTTTAAAATATCTTTTTCTTGGATATTTTTTTTATTTATGATATTATGTTAATAGAATAATAAGAAGGTGTTGCTATGTATCCGCTAGGAAAACAATTTGAAGTTGATAACTCAAAAGCTAAATGTGATGAAAAGTGTGTTGCTAAGGGTGCTAATTATAGAATATCTGTTATTACGGAAAGAATTATTCGACTTGAATTTTCTCCTTCTGGACAGTTTAATGATCGACCTACTCAGCTTATTAAGAAAAGAAATATAGCTGCTCCTGAATTTTCTGTTAGACAAGATGCTAATATTTTAGAAATAACGAGTAAGTATTTTTCTTTGACTTATATAAAAGGACAACCATTTATTGGTAGTAAAGTTGATCCTATGAGAAATTTAAAAATCACTTTATTATCTAAAGAGAGGGATCGTTGTAAAGATTGGTATGTTGGACATCCTGAAGTTCGTAATATGTACGGAAATATTGTAAGTGTTGATTCTAATGTACCTTTGTATTTACAAAAGGGGTTATATTCTTTAGATGGATTTGCGTCAATTGATGATTCCTTAAGTAAAATAATTATGGAAGATGGGTCTTTAGCGAATCCTCTACAAAATTATTTTGATATGTATGTTTTATTTTATGATAGAGATTTTAGACAAGTTTTGTTTGATTATTTTAAAATGACTGGAGCTCCATCTTTAATTCCTCGTTATGCACTTGGTAACTGGTGGAGTCGTAATACGATTTATGATAGTGAATCTTCCTTTGAATTAATTCGTAATTTTGAAAGAAAGCAAATTCCTATTTCGGTTATGCTTTATGATCATGATTGGCATTTTAGAAATGTAGGAGATTTTAAAGATGTTAAAACTGGTTTTACTTTTAATCCCGAATTATTTCCACAACCTCAGGAAGTTATTAACGCCTTTCATAGAAGAGGAATTAGAGTTGGGTTGTGTATTAATCCTTTAGGTGGTATTTATCCATATGAACAATATTATCCTCAAGCTAGAGAATTTTTACAAACTCAAGCTGGTACTATTATTCAGTTTGATCCTTTTAATCCAAAATTGTTAGATGTTTTATTTAAAATGTTTCTTCATCCTCTTGAAGCTCTTGGTGTGGATTTTTTTTGGAATGATTCTAATGATAAAGACGTTAGTAAATTATGGGCTTTAAATCATTATTTATTTTTGGATTCAGGTAGAAATAAGAATAAAAGGCCTCTTATTTTAGCAAGAAGTGGATTAACTGCTCCTCATAGATATCCAATTCTTTATGGTGGTTCTAGTGAGATTAGTTGGAAAAATTTAAAAGAGTTACCATTTTTATACTTAAATGCTGCTAATATTGGTGTTAGTTGGTGGAGTCATGATGTTGGAGGAAATCATGGTGGTATTGAAGATGGTGAATTATATTTACGTTATGTTCAATTAAGTACATTTGGACCGATTTTAAGATTTCATGGCGCAAGAGGGAGATATTATAAAAAAGAACCATGGTTATGGGATCCTAAAACGCAAAGTGTAGCAGCTGATTATTTAAGACTTCGTCATAGATTGATTCCATATTTGTATACCGAAGCTTATAATTATACAAAATCTGGAACTCCTCTTATTCAACCATTTTATTACAATTATATGTGGGTATATGATGATGATTTATACAGAAATCAATACTATTTTGGTTCTCAGTTACTTGTATGTCCTATTTTGGAACAAAAAGATAGAGTAATGAACCGTACTATTCATCGTTTCTTTGTTCCTGATGGTACTTGGTATGATCTTGTCACTGGAAAAAAATTTCCTGGAAATAAAAAATATGTTTCATTTTTTAAAGAAGATGATTATCCTGTTTTTGCTCATTCAGGGTCAATTATTCCTTTCTCAAATCGTAGTGATTATAATAATATAGGATTACCTACGGATTTAGAAATTCAGATATTTCCTGGAGCAAGTAATACTTATACTTTGTATGAAGATGATGGTATTACTTCAATGTATAAAGAGGGCTATTATTTAAAAACAAGCATTGATTATAATTATTTAAGAAATAATTATACTGTTATTATTCGTTCTATTGATGGTAAGAGTGGAATTGTTCCTGAACGAAGAAATTATAAAATGGTTTTTCGAAATACTAAACAAGCTGAAAATGTTACAATCTATTTTAATTCTGATAAATTAAATTCTACTAATTATGTTGATGGAAATGATTTTGTTGTAGAAGTTCGTAATGTTCCTACTATGGGACAGTTAACTATAAATTGTAAAGGTAAAGATATTGAAATTGATGCTGTTCGTTTGATTAATGATGATTTTGATAGTATCTTGATGGATCTAATGATTGATACTTATTTAAAAGAAGAAATTGCTTCTATTATTTTCGATACTGAGCTTCCTATTTCGAAAAAGAGAATTTCACTTCGTAAATTAAAGAAAAAAGGATTATCAAAAGAGTATCTTGGTTTATTTTTAAAATTGTTAGATTATATTGGAGAATTTTAGGAGGATTTATGGAACATAGTATTAATAGACTCAATATATTGAAAGATTTAGTGTTGGAAAAATATCCTGAGGATGTGGACACTTTAAATGAAGACTGTGATGAATTTAATTTAGAGTTATGTGATTCCGTTATTTCACATTTAGATGATTGTTATGATTCTTTCTTATCTGATTCTTTAAAAGATATGGATTCTGTTGAAAAAGAGAAACTCTTTCATTTAGTTCATTATTATAAATCTTTATTATTTTATCAAGGAGATATTACTTATTGGCCAGATTCTTCTGAAGGAGTACCTGGAAATACTGACTATGTTTGTATGAGAATTTTAGATAATTTTGATTTTCTACTGAGTATTGCTAAAAAAGGTGGAGAGGATGTTTTAAAAGAAATATATAAATTACAATCTACTAATTATTTAAATAGAAAAATATTAATAGATTATCTTCGCAAAATATTTAATGATGATGATTTATTGCAATTGTTCTTATTAGAATTAACTGACAATAATGGTAAATATAATCCTTTATCTATTCCTTTTAAAGCTATATTATGTTTATATCCTGAGGAAGTTATTTTTAGTAAAAAAGATGGTAAATGTATTTTATTGGAACTTGATGATTTAATTGATAGGATGAATAAGATTTCAAAATTCTCTTTTCATAATTTTACTGATGTTATGGATGAATATCGTTCTAATGTTGATAAATTTAAAGATTTAATAGTAACTATATCTTTAGAATATAGTAATATAGAAAAAAATAATTAATTTTTTCTTGGCTTTTTACTCTATTGTGTTATAATAGTTTTATATTTGTGATGAAAAAGAAGTAGTAGTAATTGATTGCTATTTAGCGAGTCTATGTTTGGTGAAAATAGATTAGCAATAATTATGAACTTGTCTTTTGAACAAATGGGTAATTCCGTTATCAATTTAGAGTATAAGTTTTCTTATAAATTAAGGTGGTACCACGAGCAATTCGTCCTTATGGATGAGTTGCTTTTTTTTGGAGGATTTATGTTAGAGGAATTTTTGGTTTTTCTTTTATCTTTTGTTTTTGTTTTTATTTTATATAGATTATTTATAGTACCTAGTGCTAAAAAGAAATATAAAGATAAAAATAAAGGTAGAGAGCCCATTGAAGTAATTTATTTAAAGAATCATTATCATTTAAATATGAAAAAAATATCGTATAAAAAGTTATTAATGATTATTTCTATTGTTTCTTCTTTTGATATCTCTTTAATTGTAAGTATAATTATGCTATTTAATAATTTTCTATTGGAAATAGTAATTGGTTTTCTTTCAACTTTAGTTATTATTTATATAAGTTATTATTTTGTTTATTTGTTTTTTAAAAAGAAAGGATTGATTTGTAATGAATAATAAAGAAATAGAGAAAAAATGGCAAAAGTATTGGGATAAACATAAAACTTTTGAGGCTCATGAAAATGGAAACAAAAAACCTTATTATATTTTAGTTGAGTTTCCTTATCCGAGTGGAGCCGGATTACATGTTGGGCATGTTCGAAGTTATACTGCCCAAGATGCTCTTGCTCGAATGATGAGGTTACAAGGTTATAATGTTTTATATCCAATGGGTTGGGATGCTTTTGGTGCTCCTGCCGAACAGTATGCTATTAAAAATCATATTCATCCAAAAGAGGCTGTTAAGGAAAATATTAAGACTTTTAAAACTCAAATGAAATCTTTAGGTTTTTCTTTTGATTGGTCACGTGAGTTTTCTACTACAGATCCAGAGTATTATAAGTGGACTCAGTGGCAGTTTTTACAGTTTTATAAACATGGAATGGCCTATAAAGATACTATTCCAGTTAATTGGTGTCCAACATGTAAGAGTGTATTGTCAAATGAAGATGCTGCTGGTGGTGTTTGTGAAAGATGTGGTAGCTCTGTTGTTCAAAAAGAAAAAAGTCAATGGATGCTTAGAATGAGTGATTACTCTGAGGATTTATTAAAAGGACTTAATGATACTAATTTTGCGGAAAGGGTAAAACTTGGACAAATTAATTGGATTGGAAAATCGGAGGGTGCTCATATTGATTTTAAAATAGATGGTCATGACAAAAAATTTACAGTGTTTACAACTAGATGTGATACACTTTACGGTGCAACTTATTGTGTTTTGGCTCCAGAGCATCCTTATGTTGACGAAATAACTACATCAGAACATAAAAAAGAAGTTAATGATTACAAAAAGGAATGTTCTTTTAAAAATGATTTAGAGCGTACGGAACTTAACAAGGATAAGACAGGTGTCTTTACAGGTGCTTATGCAATTAATCCTGTAAATAATTCTAAAATTCCAATATATATAAGTGATTATGTTTTAGCGACTTATGGTACTGGGGCTATTATGGCTGTTCCTGCTCATGATGATAGAGATTATGAATTTGCTAAAAAATTTGATATACCTATTATTCAAGTTTTGGAAGAAGTTACTGGTACTCCTCATGAGAATGAAACAAAAAAGAATTCTATCGTTGCAATAGTGTATGATGAGAAAGAGGATAAATATTTGACAATTAATTGGCATGATAAAGGTGGACGTTTATTTATTGGGGGAACTATAAAAGATGATGAATCTGCTGTTGATTGTGCTAAAAGAGAAATTGCTGAAGAAACTGGATATAATGATTTAGAATTAATATCTATTCTTCCTAAGATTAATCACCATTATTATGCTTTTAATAAAGATAAATATTTTAATATTGAGTCTACTGGTTTATTTTTTAAACTAAAATCTTATAATAAAGTAGATCAAAATTTAGATGAAGATGAAGTGTTTGATGTAGAATGGGTTTCTAAAAAACAAATTGATGAAGTTAAGGATGAATTACATGCTAAAACATTTGAGTATGCAATGAATCCTGGTGCAATGGTAGGAGATGGAATTCATATTAATTCTGATTTTCTTGATGGATTAAATAAAGAAGATGCTATTAATCAGATGATAGAATTTTTAAAAGAACATCATTGTGGAGAAAAGCAAGTTAATTATAAAATGCGTGATTGGATATTCTCTCGTCAAAGATTTTGGGGAGAGCCTATTCCTATGATAGATTGTCCTAAATGTGGATGGGTTCCAATGAATGAGGAAGATTTACCTTTATTGCTTCCTGATGTTGCTGAATATGAGCCTACAGAAGATGGAGAGAGTCCTTTAGCAAATATTTCAGATTGGGTTAATTGTAAGTGCCCTAAATGTGGCGGGGATGCTAAAAGAGAGACTGATACAATGCCTAACTGGGCTGGGTCTTCTTGGTATTTCTTAAGGTTTATGGATGCTCATAATACAAAAGAATTTGCTTCTATGGATAAAATGAAATATTGGAATCGTGTAGATTGGTATAATGGTGGTATGGAACATACTGCAAGACATTTGTTATATGCAAGATTCTGGGTTCAATTCTTATATAATATTGGTCTAGTACCACATAAGGAAATGATATGGACAAGAGTTAGTCATGGTATGGTATTAGGTAGTGACAACCAAAAAATGAGCAAATCCAAAGGAAATGTAATTAATCCAGATGATATTGTAAAAGAATATGGTGCTGATACCTTAAGGGTTTATGAAATGTTTATGGGAGATTATCAGATGGATGCTCCTTGGAGTACTGATTCATTAAGAGGATGTAAAAGATTTTTGGATAAAATTGTTCGTTTAAAGGACAAAGTTAATGACAATGATGGATTTACTGAATCTTTAGAGGTTTTACAAAATAAAACTATTAAAAAGGTAGAGTATGATCTTACTCATATGGGTTATAATACAGCTATTTCTAGTTTAATGATTTTAGCTAATGCATATGATGATAAGGATTCAATTACTAAAGAAGATTACCACTTATTGTTAGTTTTACTTTATCCTACTGCTCCTCATATTACGGAAGAATTGAATGAAATGATTGGATATTCTCCTATTTGTGAAGGAGATTGGCCTGTTTGTGATGAGGATAAGATACAAGAAGATACTAGAGAAATTGCAGTTCAGGTAAATGGTAAAGTACGTGGTACTATAGAAATACATGTTCAAGATGATGAACAAGCTATAGAAGAGAAAGCAATGGAATGTGAAAATGTAGTTAAACATATAGAAGGAAAAGAAATAGTTAAAGTTATTGTTATAAAGGGGAAAATTGTAAATATAGTTGTGAGATAAATTTTGAGTAGTTATGGAAATCTTT
The DNA here is from genome assembly GCA_947165475.1 of uncultured Caryophanales bacterium. GTDB lineage: Bacteria > Bacillota_I > Bacilli_A > RF39 > UBA660 > UBA3789. The sequence goes on from CAMVAN010000005.1 coordinate 11,570, forward strand.
TTTGATTTCCTTTTTTTTTTGACATTTTTATAAATTTGTATTATAATAGCGTAAATTTAAGGAGGGATTGTTGTGAGTGAAGTAGAACGCGAAGAGTTACAAAACCTACTAGATAAAGTTGGAGTTGATCCTGCTTTTATTATACGAGAGACATTTTTGGGATATCGATATCGTAAGATGACTAAGCATTTATATCAAGATGATAGTTCTATACCTACAAAATTAATAAGGATTTATTATAGTTTAAATCCTGGCGAAGTTGAATTTGATAATTTACGTAAATCTTTTATTAAAAAATATGTAAAGAATGAGAGTGAAATTGAAGGTGTTAATGATTTAGGTATTCATGGAAAAGAAGAAATTGAGGGATTGGTTGAAATGTATGAGTTTCTTCATAGTGAAGAATTGGATGAGGATTTTTGTATTTATTCTTTAAAAGATTTACATAAAAAATTGTTTTCTCATGCACCATATCCTGAATGTGCTGGAAATTTTCGTAATGATTATGTTGGCTTAATTGGGTCTGGTATCGGATTATGCGATTATTGGATGATTTCACGTGAGCTTTATGCTTTGAGTCCTCAAGTTGATTATCTTCATCAGTTATCAAAGGTTGTTCGAAATAGTGGAAATGTGGATGAATTATTGAGTTTTTTGGACTTATGTGTTGAATTAAAATGTAAATTAATTTGGATTCATCCATTTTTTGATGGGAATGGTAGAACTATCCGAGCTTTTATTAATAAATTATTGGAGGATGCTGGTTTTCCTGCTATTTATATTAAAGCAAATGAAAGAATTGAGTATCAGAAAGCTATGAAGTTGGCTATTGGTGAAAATGACTATTCTTCTATTAAGGAATTTTATCGTTATAAAATATGTGATTCTATTATTGAATTAGATATTAATGATCGAATTCAAAGGAGAAATCAGAAGAATAGTACTAGTACAGAAAAAAAATATATTAAGCAATAAAAAAAGATTTTTCTACAAATTTTGTGGAAAAAATATTTTATACTTTTACTGGTGATTTGATGAAAGTTAAAATATTCGACGAGGAGGATGAGGGGGATTTAGAGGAGGATATTAATACATTTATTAGTAATACTTCTATTGAATTATTTGATATAAAGTATCAAGTTAGTATAGGTATATTCAGTGAAGAGCAGATTTATTGCTTTTCTGCGCTTATTCTTTATAAAGATGTTAAGTAAATAGTTTTTGCCATCTAATTTAATTAGATGGTTTTTTTGATTTTTATTTTAATTATTGATATACTATTAATAGGATGGAGATTAAAAATGATTAAAAAAAATTTAAAAAAGAATAAGTTAATTGATGGGGCTTTTATTGTTACTACTAGTATTATAATAACTAAAATTTTAGGAATTTTATATGTTATACCATTTTATTCTATTATTGGAGAAAAAGGTGGAGCTCTTTATAGTTATGCTTATATAATTTATACTTTTTTTATGTCTATTGCTGTATCAGGGATTCCCCTAGCCATTAGCAAATTAGTAAGTGAATATCAAACTTTAGGATATTATCGTTCAAAAGTGCAAGTTTTTAGAATTGCTAAAATTTTCTCTTTTACTTTAGGATTTTTTATCTTTTTATTATTATATTTTTTGTCTCCTGTTATTTCTAAAATGATTATTGGTAAAGCGGGAGGTGGAAATTCTTTAAATGATATAGTATGGTCTATTCGAATAATATCTTTTGCAATTATAATTGTTCCACTATTAAGTGTTTATCGAGGATATTTTGAAGGGCATCGTTTTATGAATCCCCCATCTATATCTCAAGTATTAGAACAGCTATTTCGTGTTATGATTATTTTATTAGGTTGCTTTTTATCAATAAAAATATTTCCTTTAAAATTTAGTAATCTTGTTTATATTAGTTTAGTTGCTGTTTCTATAGGGGCAATTGTTTCTTATCTGTATTTAGTGTATCAAATGAAAAAAAATAGTAGAAAATTTCACGAAAAAATTAGAGATGTTGGAGAACCTATTATTTCTAATACTATTATGTTAAAAAAAATATTAGTATATTCTATTCCTTTTATTATGATTGATTTTTTTAAGGGGACTTTTAATTATATTGACATGTTTACTGTTATAAAAGGGTTATCAAAATATTTTTCTTCTGCAGATGCAGAAATTATCTTTTCTATTATGTCTACTTGGGCTAGTAAATTTCATATGATTTTGTTAGCATTTACTTCTGGTATTTGTTTAAGTTTGATTCCAAATTTAACAGAAAGCATTGTTAAGAAAAATAATAAATCTATTCAAAATAATATTAATCAGTCTTTTTCTATTCTAGCCTTTATTATTTTTCCAATGACTATGGGTATTAGTTTTTTAGCAAAACCAATTTGGTATTTGTTTTATGGAAATAGTAATTATGGCCCTAGTATATTAAGTTATTCTATTTTTATTGGACTGTTCTTTTCATTTTTTTATTTAATTATGAATATTTTACAAGTTTTTAAAGGTTTTCGATATGTTTTTATTTGTTTAATTTCAGGTATTATTTTTAAATTATTGTTTAATACTAGATTAATGATATCTTTTTCAAATGTTCATTTAGCTCCTTATCATGGTGCTATTACAGCTAGTATTATTGGTTTTATTTTATGTATTTTTTTTGGCATAATTGTATTAAGAAAAAAATACAATATTTTATTTGAAAATATTTTAAAAAATATTGTTGATATTTTATGTGGTTCTATTTTTATGATTTTTGGTTTATGTATTTTGAAACTTTTTATTCCTATTTCTTCTTCTATTAGAATTTATAATTTATTTATTATTATTATTTATAGTAGTTTTGGAACTTTTTTATATTTTTTATATGGAAAGTATACTAAATTAATTTCTTCTATTTTTGGTAATAATATATGTCAAGTAATTAAAAAAAGTTTTATACGTAGTTAAATTATTGTAAAGTTTTTAGTTTTTTATAAAAATATGATGATGTTTTTTTATCTCAATGATAAAATGTATTTGTATTAAAAGGTGGGATAATATGATTAGTGGTGGAACAGTTAGTTCAGATTTAAATAATTTGCAGGCTGCTTTTGATAATTATAATTCTACAATTAATGGATTAAGTTCTGTATGGAGTGGACCATCATATGATAATCTTGTCTCTTGTTCTGAAGAATTTTCTTCAAATTATTTAAGCGTTATTAAAGGTGAAATGGAAGCTTTTTCAAGTGCATGTGATTTTTATAATCAGTATCTTATTGCTAAAGAAAATCTTAATATTTCAAAAGATCATTATAATGAGGCTGTGAGAGTAAAAGATTCTTCTTCTATTCAGAAATATAATAATGAGATTTCTCGTTATCAAACTGAAGTTAATGATTTGAAGAGTCAGATTATTTCGTGTTTAGAAACTGCTTCTTCTTCTAAATTAGATTATAGTAACTTCTCGAATATTGTACATAATACATATTCCGCTTCTCATTTAGAGAATGGTAAAAATTTTTGGCAACCTCAAGGAAATGGTGATAATTGTGGTATAACTGCTTTGATGGTTGCAGTTAATACTATTTTAGGAGAAAATGTATATACTGATAATGTAGGAGAGTGGAAAAATTTAGGTTGCTATACCGAGACAATGGGGTGGAGTTCAGGAAACGATATGGCAAAACGTTGGGTTCATTCTCATGGTTTAGATGATAAAATTGAGGTTACTGGAGTACAAAATATTCATAGTAGAGAAGAGCTACAAGAACATCTTAGAAAAGGTGAGGTTGTAGTTGCTTCTTCAAGTGGAAAAGTTTTCAAATTAGCTGATGGTAGTACAGTTGATAGAAATCATTATATTACTTTTTATGCAATAGATGAAGATGGTAATTGTTATGCTAACGATTCTGCAAGATCTGATTCTTCTAATTATTCTGGTATTAAATATACACCTGAAGATTTAGATCGTTTTTATGGAAAAGGTTGTGCTAATGGAAGTGTAACTTTACAGGCAGTATAAAAGAAAGGAGATTTTATATGGCTATATTTATGATTGAAACGGAATCTGTTTCTTCAGGTGGGGATTCTATTAAGACTATTTCATCTGAATTATCTTCTATATCTAGTAATGTGTCTGGATATGATGTAAATTGTGAAGATAATTTTAATTTTTCAGAAGCTAAGCAGGTTATAGCTCATAATATTGAAGCATGCTCTACTAAAATGATTAATACGTCTAAGTTGATTGAAACTGTTGTTAGTTCACATAATAATTTACAGTCTCAATTAAAATTTAATGAGGAAAAGTCCTCCGGGTCTAGTGATGATTCGGGTGATTCATCTAAGCATTCTCAAGGAAATCATAGTAATAGTTCTGGTAGACATTCTGGGGGAAGATCTCATTCTAGTGGTGGTTCTCATTCTAGTGGTGGATATTCTGGAAGCTTATCTTCATCAGGGATTGTTGGTAGTGGTATAACTTCAGCTTTTGTTAGTTCACAAAATGCTCTAGATAATCAAAAAATTTCTGATGGTGTTACTAGTACTTTATTAAATGATAAATTTTTATCTGTTGCTTATGCTGCACTAAATGAAAATGCTTTAAATGATGATGCAAAGAAATTTTTAAATAATGGTAATCTTAATTATAAAGATGGTTATGCAATGATTGGTGGTCGTTATGTTATTAGTTGTGATTCTTCATATGGAAAAGTTGGAGACATTATTCGATTTACAAAAAAAGATGGTAGTGTAGTTGAATGTGTTATTGGAGTAAATACTTCTTCTGATAAATATAAGTCTACGTTAAACTTTATTGTAGATAAAGATAATCCACCTGCTAGTAGGACTGATTTTTTTGAAAAGATTGTTGAAAATAGTTCTAAAGTTGAAAATATTGGTAACGTAAATAGTAATTCTAATTCATCTGCTTCTACTATTCCAACTCAATCTGTTACTGAGTCAAGTACTACAACAACAGAAAGTAGTGAAAGTAGTACTTCAACTGATTTAAGTACTACAACAACAGAAAGTAGTGAAAGTAGTACTTCTACTGATTTAAGTACTACGACAACGGAAAGTAGTGAAAGTAGTACTTCAACTGATTTAAGTACTATAACTACAGAAAGTAGTGAAAGTAGTACTTCAACAGAGTCAGATGTTACTGTTACTAATGATGAAACATTAACACCTTTTGATGGTTCAACTGATTTAAGTACTACGACAACGGAAAGTAGTGAAAGTAGTACTTCAACAGAGTCAGATGTTCCTATTACTAATGATGAAACATTAACACCTTTTGATGGTTCAACTGATTCTGTGTTAGCAAATAATTCATAATCTTTATATGATGAGAGTTTGAACTCTTTAATGAGTGTCAAGACTGATGAAGATTTTAATAAAGTTCTAGATTCTATTATTAGTAGTTCTTCTAATAATTCTAATAATGTTTAAATGAAAGGAGTATAATTATGCCTAAGTATGTTTGTGATTTTGAACAAGTTTACAGTATTGGTGAATCATTGTGTAATGTATCAAATGATATTCATTCAAGCGTTACTTCTTATTCTTCTAAGATAGATAGTGATTTATCCTCTTGGGATGGTGTTGCTAAGAATGCTTTTGTTAAAACAAATGAATCTCATATTCAAAATGTTGAAAAGGATTTAAAATATATTAATGAGTTTGGTGAATTTATTAAAAGTGCTTCCAAAGAAATTGAATCTTTGGAAAGTGAACTTGCTGGCTTAACAATTTAATTGTAAATGTTTGTTAAGTAGTATTGTAAATTTATAATAAAATATTATATAATTGGTTTATAAAATGTAGAGGAGGAAAAATATGAGTGATTTTAGTGCAAGTGGTATTCATGCTGAACCATTTGAAATTGTTCAGGATGGAAAAAACTTAGTATCAAAGGCTGGAGAATTAAGTATTCAGTTAAAAAATTTTGAAGATAACATTAATGGTTTAATGAGTGTTTGGAAAGGTGATGCTGCTACATCATTGAATAATGTTTATAGTGAACTTAAACCTCAATTAAGTAAATTTTGTGAAATGTTAGATTCTAAAGGAAACGCTTTAGATGCTGCAGGTAATTCACTTGGTCAAACTGAAGATGACAACGCTAGTGCAGCAGGTAGACTTGGAAATTAAGGAGGGATAAATTATGAATAATCAAATGTTTGAAAATGAATATGAACAATCAAAAGATTATGCTAATAAAATTATTTCAACTGCTGATGAAACACAAGAAATTTTTAATAGTATGAATGATATAATGAATTTAGTAGCTCAACATTGGCAAAGTTCTGGAGCTAATGAGGTAATAGCAATGTATAATGATATTAAAGCTAAATATCCAGCTATATGTGAAAAAATCAAAGCATATGCAACTACTATTATAAAAGATGTTGATAATTATCAAGCTACTGATTCTTCTGTTAGTAAAATGGTTGATAATGCTTAATTATGTTTTTTATAAATAAATTTATAAATTATGATTTTTAGAACAATTAATGGAATAATATTAGTTGTTTTTTTTCATTCACAAGAAAAACCCATTTTTAGTGGGAGATAATTAATATGTTATTATTTATTAAGAATATTTCTGATAGCATTATCAGTATCCCTTCTTACATCATCAGGTACGTCTTTTCTTATTGGAGGATTGCCACCAGTAATTGTGCTTTCTTTAATTGGACTTTTTGGGTTTGGAGGAGTTTGACCTGGTATTGGATTATTTCCTCCATTATTTATGGCATGTGTCATTGCTAATCCAATTGATCTTAATGATCCAATTTCTGCATCTACCATACTAGGCTAGATTCAGCAGTTTGTTCATTAGTAAGTGTTTGTTGAACGAATGATTGTAATGCACTTGAGATGCTTGTAATTGTTGCGTCGGCTGTTGCAATTGGACTTGATATTGTATCTGCTATTGATGACCATTTTCCAGATAAAACGCTATCTTCTGATGCAACTGTGCTACTCATTGAAGAACATGCTGACATAACGTTTCTTAAAGCATCTAGTATTTCTTTAAATGTTGAATCTGCAGATGTTTGTAAGCTCATAAGTCATTGAACTGTAAAGTTATTGTTCGTTTTATTACCTCTTCTTAACTATTAATTCTTTCTTGTTCTGATATGTAGTTTTCTGATTCATTTTTTAATTTTTCAATAACTGAACACATCGAATTAATCCAACTAGATAGTTTAACTAATTGATCATTTGTGTCAGCTCCTCATGTTGTTTGAGAAACAAATTTTTGAAAATTATCATCTTTATATAGGTTGATGAATCTTTCGTTGGTTTCCCTTGCGTTTTGAACAGCTTTTTCAATGTTTCCTAATTCTTCTCTAGCTGCTGCTATTCCTGTTGATCCTAATGCAATATTTCTAATCTCCATTCATAACATTTTGATTTTATTTTAGTATATTGAATTGTTATTATCAATAAATCTAGTATTTTTTTGATTTGTTATTGTTATAAAAAAAACACTAGATTATTAAATTTTATTCTAGTGATTTTTTAATTTATGATAAGTTTTAAATGCTAGATTATATATTTTATACCAAAAATTTGAGATTACTAGGTCATATTCTCCAATTAGTTCTACTACATGTCCTCCAAAACTTTTTTTAAATAAATAAAGTCCATATAATGGATTTTCTTTTCTAAAGTCTCCTGTTATTCCATAAAAATTATATCGTTTATAACCATGATCTATTGCGTATTTTATTCCTGCATAGTGAACAGTATATGCTGATTGAAATTGTAATAAATTATCATCAGTACCTCCAAATAGAGAAAGTACTTCATTTCCATATATTAAAAATAGTATTGTTCCTAGATTTTTTTTCTTTCCATATTCTTTTTTATAAGTTTTTATTTTTAGTAATTGTTTTTCTAGTCGTTCTATTGATTCTTTATCTTGCTTATTTGATGTTTCATATTTTTTTTCATTCATTTTTAGTAAGTTATTATCATGTTTATATATTCTATCTTTTAAATTTTTCTCTGTTTCTTCTTTTTCTTTTATTGTATTTTTTTCATATTCTTCAAAGTCTATTTCAGCAAGTAATATTTTTAATATTCCGCAATCATGAAGATTATCCCACATTGCTTCATAGTATGATAATGGTCTATCTATAAAGTCTCTTCTATCTCCAGTATGTTCCATTATACTTTTAAATATTGGTAACTCTTCTTTTACAATTTCTCTTGTTTTAATACTTGACTTTTCGTTTTTTCTTAAGATTTGTCTTGTTTTAGATTCCATATCTTTTAGGACTTCTTCTTCTTTTTTTCCATTTATTTCAATTACGTGCATCCAACGTGGTTGCAATGTATCTTGCATGGTATTAAAACCAAAAAATTTATATCCTAATTTTTTTAAATTTTCAACTGATTTTTTATTATTATATCCATTTTCAACGATTTGACCGTTATTATCTCTTTCTTGATATTCAACATATGGATCTATTTTTACAAATATACCTTTTTCTTTTTTTATGTATTTTTTTAATTCGGTTGTAAATTCTTTTAATAATTCATAGTCATTATAATCTATTAGAAAGCCTCTTGGAGAATAAAACATTTTTTTCTTTATTATTGGTAGTTCTTTAGCAAGAATTAAAGCTGCTGCTTTTATTTTTTTATCTTCTTTTAGTCCAATATAGTATGGTTTCCAGCCATTAACTTTTTTTAAATTTGCCCATTCTTCTGTTTGGTGAAATGTTATTTGTTCATGGCTATCAGCATATTTTTTAAATTCCTTTTTCGTTAGATTTACTAATTTCATTTTCTAACTCCTTCTTACTTTTTTTTCTTACCATTTTTCTATATATTGGTACTAGTTTTGTGAATACAAAATACATAGGTTTATTTACAATATAGTCCCATTCTCCTATAAATTCTATATAGTCTCCACCAAATTTCTTTTTAAATTCGTGTAATCCTAATCTCGGATTATCTTCACTTAAATCTCCTATTGTCCCGAATTGATCATATATTTCTATTCCTTTTTCTTTACAATATTTTATATGCTCTAAATACGTATTATAGTTAACGTATGTCTCTGAAAGGTCGTTATGATTACCTGCATATAAAACCCAAGCCTTATTTCCATATTCAATTATCATATGAGCACTTAAGGTTAAATTTTGTCCATATTTCTTTTTACATTCTTTATATTTTTCAATTTCTTTTGATATGTTTTCTTTTTGCTTTGTTAATTCGTTTAGCTTTACTTTTGCACTTTTACTTAAATTGTCAATTGGTAGTATGGATATTTGATTGTTTATATCTTTTAAATTTTTTTCTAATGCTTTTATTGTTTTTTGAAAATGTATTTTACCTAAAAAAAGAGTAGCTTTTGTATTTTCATTACCATTAAATATTTCATATAATGTTTTATAGTATTCTTCATTATGTGATATAAAATCTTTTCTATTTTCTGTTAGCATCATTAGATGGTAAAACTCATGGATATCTTTTGATGTTCCAATTACTACTTCAGTATCTAATTTTTTGCTTTTTGCAATTCTTTGTTTTGTTGTTTTTGAAAAATGATTTTCAATTTCTTCCATTGTTTGGTTTAAATCAATTCGGAATGTATATCTTGGTTGCATAGTTTCAAAGTTTTTTGTATATCCTTGATGTTTAAATCCTAAAGCCTTTAAATTTTTAAATATTTCATCATATTTTGGATTTATCTTTTCTTCATTTTGATAATTTGTACTGCATTTTATTATATCTGGATCTATTTTTAAGAATATGGCTTTTTTTCTTTTGATGAATTCTATTGTTTTTTGTGTCATTTCTTTTAATATTTCTTTATTATTATATTCTATGACAAATCCTCTTGGGGAATAGAAATAACTGTAGTTTAAAGGTAATTTTTTTTCAAGGATTAGTGCAGCAGCGACAATTTTTCCTTCATCCGTTTCTAACCCTAAATAATAAGGTGTTAAATTTTTTTCTGCTTTGGCAAATTCTCCCCATGATAAAGATTGTAAAAAATGTGATTTTGTTTTATGTGTTTTTACAAAATTGTCGTATATGTTTTTGTCTATTTGATTGAGTCTTAGCATTTTTCTCACTTCCCTTATTTATAAGTATAACATAGTTAAGAAAAATGAGTATCTATTTATTTTTAAATCATATAATAATTGTCATCTTTTTTTAAATATTTGTTTTTTTTTTCTTCTTCGATTCTATTTATTTTTTCTTCTAATATTTTTATTTTTTCTTCTAATATTTTTATTTCTTTAATTACCTCGTAATAGTTATTTATTTGTTGGAATATTGGCATAGGATAATTTATCATTTTTTCACCATCTTTTTTCGTTATTTATTATATATTATGCAAAATTCTTTTTTTATGTTAAAATATTTATAAATGTTTAAATGGGTGATAATTATGCGTTTGAGAAATGTTAAAAATAAAGAAGAAATTTTGGATAATACTTCATTTTTAATAACTAATCCTATGGATTATCGTGGAAGATGGAAAAAGCTTTTTTCTAATGATAATCCAATTTTTCTTGAGATTGGTATGGGAAAGGGAAAATTTATAATAGAAAACGCTAAAAAGTATCCTAATATTAATTTTATTGGAATTGAAAAGTATGATAATGTTTTAGTTAAAGCTATTAAGGAATGTCCTATTAAGTTAGATAATCTTGTTTTTATTAGATATGATGCTTTATATATTGATGAAATATTTTTTCATGATATTGATTTATTATATCTTAATTTTTCAGATCCATGGCCAAAGACGAGGCATCATAATAGAAGATTAACTAGTCCTGTTTTTTTAAATAAATATAAGACTATTTTTTCTAGGGACTCTATTATTGAGTTTAGAACTGATAATAGAGATTTATTTCAATATTCGTTAGTTAGTTTTAGTCAAAATGGTTATATATTTGAAGATGTTTCTTTAGATTTACATCATGATAATATGCCTCTTATTACTACGGAATATGAGGATAAATTTTCTTCAAATAATTATCCCATTTATTATGTTAAATGTTTTTCTAGAAATGTCTAATATAGTAAATCTTTTTAAAAAAATTTACCATTTAGAAAAAAAATGGTATAATGTAAAAGAGTAGGTGTCATATGAAAAGGTTATTAATTTTACTCTCTATTACTTGTCTTCTTACAGGATGCAGTGTATCTAGATTATATCCAGATCATATTGATGATAATCTTAAGATACTTTTAGGTGAAAAAAATAATGTATACAATACTTATTATGATGGATATAAATACTATTTACCTAAAGGTATTCGGATAATAAATAAAGAAGATTATAATGCTTTATTAAAAGATAGTCATGGAAATTGCTATTACTTATATGTTGATGTAATTAGTTATTTTCATAAAAGTGTTAATGATTATGTAGTTTCTAAAGATTCTTATTATTCTAAGAAATTGAGTTATAATAAAAAAACTGGATATTTACAAATTGATAAAATTGATTCTAAATACTTTATTCAATATGTTTTTAACTATGCAAAAATTGAAGCTTATGTTGATAAAAAAAATTTGGATGAGTCAATTTGGTATATGAGTTCTATTTTAGGTACTATTAAGTTTAATGATACTATTTTAGAAAGTTTAATTGGTGAAAATGCTTTAGATTATAAAGAAGAAGATTATACTTTATTTAAAGCTGACTCTTCTAAAGAATCTTTTTTAGATGTTGTTGAACGTGAGGAAACTGATAAATATAAAAAAGATATAGAAGATGAGAAAATTGAAATAAATGATTAAGATAAAGAGGTGTACTCATGGGTGTATTAGATAAAATTAAAAATGCTCTTTTTGAGGTTGAATACGTTGAAGTGGAAGAACCGCCTGAGAAAGAAAAAAAAGTTAAAGAAAAAAAAGTTAAGGAGAAAAAAGATTCTCCTAAACCTATTGCTAAAAAAATTGTTTTACCTGGAAGAAAAGAAGAAAAAATTGAAGAACTACATGAAGAAGAGTTAAAAGATGAAGACTTTGAAATTCGACCAAAAGATGAAAATGTTAAGCGGGTTTCTCATGAAGAATTTAAATTTATGGATGATAATGATTTTAAAGTTGAAGAAGAATATCCTATGGAAGAGCCTAAAATCTTATCAGTTGTGCCTGATAAAAAGAATGAGGATATTGTAGATGAAGAAAATTCTTATGTAGAATATGATCATGATATTAGGCAAGATGATTATTATTCTCCTCCTTTATATTCTAGAGAAGAGTATCGTTCTTCACATGTTTCTCATGAAAGTAGACCTTATGGTGTTGATAATTCATATAATGTTTCTATTCATGAATATGGAACTTATGAAAAGAAAGAAGAAAAGACAACTTTTAAGCCTAGCCCAATTATTTCACCAATTTATGGTATCTTAGATAAAAATTATAAAAAGGAGGATGTAAAAGAAAAAAAGGAAGTTCGATTAAGTAGTTCTTTTTCACGAAGGAATGTAAGTGTTGATGAAATTCGAAATAAGGCTTATGGTGATTCTTCTATTGAAGAAAATATTAATTCAACTATAAAAGAGGATACTTCTTTTGAGGTGGAGGATGAAGATGAAAATTTATTGGTTGATTTAAGTGATCAAACTAAGCCTGAGGTTAAGGAATTAACTATGGGAGATGCTTTGGAGTACTTTCAAGACTTAGGGTTAGAATATAATGTGGATTACGTTGATGTTAGTAAGGAAAAAAGTAAACAAAGAAATAATCAAGAAATGAAAAAAGAAGAAGAATTAGCTGAAGAGGCAATAGATGAGGTGATAAAAGAAGAAAAAAAAGATCAACAAGAAAAAGAAGTTGTTACGCCTAAGATTATTGATGTAAAAGAAGAATCAAATCAAATTGATGATAATGATGATGATAATTTATTTGATTTGATTGATTCAATGTACCAAGAAGATAATTAGAAAGAGGTGATTTTTTGGAGATAAATGTATTTTTATCAATGCTTTTATATATTGCTGCTATTGTTTTAGTTATTGTTTTTATTATTGTTGGAATAAAATTAATTGGTATTTTAGATAAGGCAGATAAAGTTATCGATAATTTGGATGAAAAGGTTCATTCGTTTGATAATGCTATTAATGTTTTAAGCAAAACAGCAGATGGATTTGCTAATATAAGTAATTCTTTTATGTTTGGTGTTAGTAATGCCATATCTAAGATATTTAAAAGAAAAATTAAGGAGGAAGATTAAATGAGAAAAGATAATAAAGGAATTGGAAAATTTATATTTGGAGCTGCATTAGGTGCTGGATTAGGATTATTATTTGCACCTAAAAAAGGTAGTGAAACAAGGGAGGATTTAAAAAATAAATTAGATGATTTATTAAATCAAATTAAAAATATTGATGTAGATGATGTTAGAAAAGAATTTAATAAAAAGGTTGAAGAAATAAAGCTAGAGTTATCTGATTTAGATAAAGAAAAAGTTTTGGATATTGCTAAAGAAAAAGGACAAGATTTAAAAGAAAAAGCACAAGATTTAGTTGAACTTGCTAAAGAAAAAGGAACACCTGCTTTAAAAAAGAGTGCAGAGTCTATTTTAGAAAATGTAATTAAAGTTTCTAAAGATGTTTTAAAAAAATTGGATAATTAATTTATGAGTGACTATTTATTAGAAATAGTTACTTTTTTAATTAGTTTAACTTATTGCATTGATTCTTTTTTTATGATAAAATTAATTTAATTTTTGATGAAGAGTTTTTAGTAGAGTTAATAATGTTTAATAGAGACTTAGTGTTTGGTGAAAACTAAGGGCGTTATTATTTTGAATTACAGGCTTGGAGAAAAATCGTAACTCGCGTTAAGAGAAAGAGTGCATGTTTTATACATGAATTAAGGTGGTACCGCGAATATTCGTCCTTATGGATGATTTCGTGTTTTTTTTTAGGAGGATTTTATGCATACTGAATATGAAGTTAGGGTATTAGAAATTGATTCTTCTTTAATCTTTTCGAAGTTAGAAGAAATAGGAGCTGAATTAGAATGGGATTTGTTACAAAGACGATATGTTTATGATTTTATTCCTAAAGTTAATGGAAAATGGATTCGATTAAGAACAAATGGGGATAAGACTACTTTAACTATTAAAAATTTAGTTTCATCCGAAATTGATGGTACTCAAGAATTGGAAATTAGAGTGGATGATTTTGATAAAACAAATCTCGTTTTAAATGAACTTGGATATGAAGCAAGAAGTTATCAGGAAAATAGAAGAGTACAATATAAGTATGAAGATGTGGAAATTGATGTGGATTCTTGGCCTGGGATACCTACTTTTTTAGAAATAGAGGGTCCTAGTGAAGAAAAAGTATATGAAATATTATTTAAATTAGGATTTAAAAAGGATGATTGTACTACTTTGGATATAGATAGTATTTATAAAAAATATGGAATTGAATTAGATAGTATTAAGAAGTTAAAATTTGAGGAGGAGATAAAATGACATTTTTTGAAGAACTACAATGGAGAGGTTTAATTAAGGATGTAGCAGGAGCTGATATATCTGATAAACTTAATAATGAAAAAATTACTTTTTATTGGGGAACTGATCCTACTGCAGATAGCTTACATTTGGGACATTATTCTAGTCTAGTTACTGCAAAGAGGTTGGCTAAATATGGACATCATCCTATTCTTTTATGTGGTGGTGCAACTGGACTTATTGGAGATCCTAGACCTACTGCTGAGAGAGAGATTATTACTAAAGAGCAATTAAATAAGAATCTTGAAGGGATTAAGAAACAAGTTACTGAAATATTTGATGGTAAAGCTGAAGTTGTTAATAACTATGATTGGTTTAAGGGTTATGAATATACAGATGTTTTGAGAGATGTTGGTAAATATATTACTGTTAATTATATGCTTGATAAAGATATTATTAAGCGTAGATTAGAGACAGGTATTACTTTTGCAGAATTTGCTTATATGATTATTCAAGGATATGATTTTTTATGGTTATATCAAAATAAAAATTGTATTATGCAAGTGGAAGGTTCTGATCAATGGGGTAATATCACTACTGGTATTGATTTGATTAAGAAAAAATTAGGAAAGGATGCTTATGCATTTACTATGCCACTAGTTGTCGATAAGTATGGTAATAAATTTGGCAAGAGTGAAGGAAATGCTTTATGGTTAGATGAATCTAAGACCTCTTCCTATGAGTTATATCAATACTTAATAAATGTTGATGATGAAATGGTGATAGATTATTTAAAGATATTTACTTTTTTAAGTGTTGATCAAATCAAAGAACTTGAAATGAAACATAAAGAAAAACCAGAACTTCGTGAAGCTCATAAAGCTTTAGCTCGTGAAGTAATTACTGATTTACATGGGAAAGAAAGTTATGAAGAAGCTGTTAAGATAAGTGAGTCTTTATTTAGTGGGGATATTAAGAATTTTACGGCTAAAGATATTGAAGTAGCATTTAAGGGATTAACCCCATTTGAAATAAATGAAGATTTAAATATAATTGATTTACTAGTAAATAGTGGAGTATGTTCTAGTAAGAGAGAAGCTAGGGAATTTGTTTCTAATAATTCTATTACAATCAATGGAGAAAAAATTAATGATATAGATTATACTATAACTAAAGATAAGTGTATTGATAAAAAATATTTAGTTATCCGTAGAGGAAAGAAAAAATATTTTATAATTGTTTACAAATAGAAAGTATTATTTTTAATATTTTCTTTTCTTTTCTAGATTAATTTAGTTTGTTTTGATACAATGATAATGGAGGAATTATATGAGGAAGATACATTGGTTTTTTTTGTTAATTATTTTTATTGTTATTATTTTAGGTTTTATTTTTCTTTTTTCAAGGAAAAAAACTTTTTTCTATTTTGATGGAGTAGTTTCTATTGACAAGAGTGATACAAAATATGTTGCGGTTGGATATAATAATGATAATGACCTACATTATAATAAGGCTAAATTAACCATGTATGATACTGATAAAAATAAGTTATTTGAAAAACTTTACAATGTTGGAATAAAAAGTAATTTTAATGATGTGATTTTTGATGACAATGATGTTATAGCAGTTGGTAATTATGTTAAGAAAAAGGAACTAAAAAATAACTATGCTACTGGAGTTATTGTAAAATATGATTCTAAGGGTAATATAATTTTTGAAAAAAGTTATCATAAATATTCTTTTACTACTTTTAATAGTATATATTACTTTAATGATTATTATTTTGTAGTAGGGCAAAGTTTTTCTTCTAATGAGGGAGGAGCAGTTTTACTTAAAATTGATAAGGAAGGTAATATTATTTGGGAAAAGTATTCTGATAAGGGGAAGAATTCCATTTATCAGGACTTAACTATTGTTGATGATTCTATTTATGTTGTAGGTGGATATGATAATAAAGGTATTATTGATAAATATGATTTAGATGGTAATTATTTAACTGGTTCTTTATATGATAATATTGATAAAGATGGTTTTAATGATATTGTTTCAGACCAGTCAAATATTTATGTTGTTGGTGCAACTTTATCGGATGATAATTCTTCTGATGCTTTAATTGTTAAATATAATATGGATTGTGAATTTGAAAAAGAAACTTTATATCATAATGATGGTTTGACAAAATATCATAAGTTAATTATTGATGATGATTCTCTTATTACTATAGGAAGCATTACAATAAAAAATAAGAACAAAAAAGATGAGACTATACATAATGGAGTAATTGGTAAATATAATTTGGATCTTGAAGAGATATCTGTTTCTGTTAATGAAGATGAAAGAGATGATTATTTTAAAGATATTTTTTTAGAAAATAATAATTATATAGTGGTTGGTTATTCTGCTTATGAGGACGGGAATTACTATAGTAAATTTATTAGATTTAGTGATGCTTTAAAAGTATTAAGTGTTGATTCTTATTAAATAGTAAATTGTTATAAAACAAATATTTTATAGATATTTGTTTTTTTTTTATTTTTTATTTTATATTGATATTAGCAAAATAATAAAAATAAAAAAAGAGGTGTTTTATATGTTTGATGATGATAGAAATTATTATCAAGATTTTGTTGATGCAGAATATAGAGAGGTAAATATTAATAGTAATAGTAATACTTTTATTCCAAATAATAGTTCTAATGTTGATTCAATTATTAATGATGCTAATGCAGTATTTTCATATATAAATAAATATGCTGAGAATGATTTTGATTTAGAGTACAAACTCTAATCTTTTACTTTTGATTATATTGTCTTCCTCTTTCTATTTTTTTTAATAATTGATTTATCTCTTTCAACATTCATGAATAATTCATAAGGTTCAACGTATAGAGACTTAGCAATCATCTCTAGTTTAGGTATAGTAGGACAGTGTAAACCTCTCTCAACATCTGTAATATATCTTGGACTAAGTTTGCTAAGTTCTGCCAGTTTTTCTTGTGAATAATTATTAACATATCTATAGTATTTAATATTAAAAATAAGTAAATCTTTTAAATTATCAAATTTTAGTTTCATATCATATCCTCCATTTATAGGTATGATATGATTTACTGCAAAATACTCACACGAACTATTTACTGCAAGAAAATTTTATGTTAAAATTACATCATAAGAGAGGTGTAAATATGGATAATACAGAAAATAGTAATCAAAATAATGAAACTAAGTTTTGCAAACATTGCGGAGAAAAAATACCTGTGGATGCTGTAATATGTACAAAATGTGGAAGACAGGTTGAAGAAATCAAAAAAACTGGTAGTGAGCAAATAGTAATAAATAATAATAATACTGCTGTAGCAAATGCTACCGCAATTGCTGGTGGTTATGGTAGAATGAAAAATAAATGGGTAGCACTAGCACTATGTGTTTTTACTATTTGTGGACATAAATTCTATGAAGGTAAAATTGGAATGGGAATTATTTATCTTTTTACAATGGGATTATTTGGTATAGGATGGATAATAGATATTATTGCCTTATTACTTAAACCAAATCCATATTATGTTTAAACAACTTTATAAGTTGTTTCAGACTGTTGACAAAAGAAATTTTGTTAATAGTCTTTTTATTTTTTGGATTTTGTTTTATAATTATTTTGTAAGGTTGCTTTATTGTTTCCAAATTTAAAGCTTACTAACCTTACTTTTTTTTGGAAAAATGTTATAATTATTATGGAAACAATAAAGAAAGTAAGTGATAAATATGGCAATGACCAAAAGATTAAATAAACAGTTTTCCAATGAATTTATAAATATTGAAGAAATGATTCTTGAAAATCATTTCTTGCGAGTTATTGAAAAACATTTTGACTGGAACTTTATATATGATGAAGTGGAGAAACTATATTCTAAGCTTGGTAGAAAAAGCATAGATCCTGTAGTTTTAATTAAGATTCATATATTAAAGTTTCTTTTTAATGAGGATAGTTTAAGAAAAACTTATGAATCTCTTCAATACAATATTTTGTATAGATGGTTTATTGGTTATGAACTTTGTGAAGATGTTCCTGATCATTCTACTTATTCTCAAAATTATAGAAGAAAGTTTTGTAAGTTAGAGAAAGACTTACTTAATACTGTATTTGATAAAGTAAAAGAATTATTAATTGAGTGGAATTGCCTAGATATGACAGCTGTATATATTGATTCAACTCATACGAAAGCTTATGCGAATAAAAAGAAAAATCATAAAGAAACTATAGATATAGAAATTAAAAAATATCAAAAAGAATTAGATTTGGAAATTGCTTTAAAAGGACTACATGATGAAGATTTAAGTGAAGAAGAATATTTTAAAGAAGTAGAAAAAATCATAAAATGTAATGAAGAAGTAGATACAGATGAAGTTACAGGAGAAAAAGAAATAATAGTAAGTGATACAGACAAAGATGCAGGAATGTTATATAAAAGTGATAAGGAAAAGATGTTTGGTTATAATACAAGTGTAATATGTGATAATAATAACTATATACTGACAGTAGATACAAATGGAAGTAATGCTCATGATTCTGTTTCCTTTTATGATTCATTTGATAATTTAATTAATAATTATGATATTTTTGAAATTGAATATTTTGTCGGAGATGCAGCTTACTTAACCCCACACATTAGTAAAACTATTATTGATTTAGATATGATTCCAGCTATGCCATATACTAGAAAAGGATATAGAGAAGGAAAATTCAAAAAGTATGAATTTATATATGATGAATATAATGATATTTATATTTGTCCAAATGAAAAAGATTTAATCCCAACAGGTCGAATAGATAAAAATGGATACATGGTTTATAAATCAGATTCAAATGATTGTATGAATTGTCCATTTAAAGAAAAATGCACAAAATCAAAATATAAACAAATATTAAGACATGTATGGGAGGAATATAAAGAAATGGTAAATGATTATAGACATCGGGATGATGTGAAAGAAATATATAGACAAAGGCCACAACATATAGAAAGAGTCTTTGCCGATGGAAAGACAAAGTATGGATTAAGGAAAACATACTTTAGGGGAAAAGAAAGAGTCCACAGAGAGTTGACTCTCCTTTATGCGTGTATGAATCTCAAAAAATTTGCATTACACCATTACGCATAATCTAGTAGAAATACTAGATATCTTTATTTTTACAAATAAAAAGACAAATAAGTCAAAATATAAACCTATTTGTCAACAGTCTGAAACAAATATTTTATAGATATTTTTTTTTTTTTTTATTTTTTATTTTATATTGATATTAGCAAAATAATAAAAATAAAAAAAGAGGTGTTTTATATGTTTGATGATGATAGAAATTATTATCAAGATTTTGTTGATGCAGAATATAGAGAGGTAAATATTAATAGTAATAGTAATACTTTTATTCCAAATAATAGTTCTAATGTTGATTCAATTATTAATGATGCTAATGCAGTATTTTCATATATAAATAAATATGCTGAGAATGATTTTGATTTAGAGTATATAAAGAAATAAAAAATGATATCTTTTTTGATATCATTTTTACTTATTATAGAATTCAACGATTAATGATTCATTAATGTCTGCATTTAATTCATTTCTTTCTGGTAGTCTTACATAAGTTGCTTCCATTTTTCCTTCATTATAATTGATAAATTCTACACGTTTTGTTACTTTTGCTAAAGCTTCTGTCACAACTTTTAGATTTTTGTGATCTTCTTTTAGTGAAATTACGTCTCCTGGTTTTACACGGTATGATGGAATATCAACTTTTTTACCATTTACTGTTACATGTCCGTGGTTAACTAATTGTCTAGCTCCACGACGAGTACTAGCAAATCCGATTCTGTATACTAGATTATCTAATCTTGACTCTAATAATCTTAGAAAGTTTGTACCATGAATTCCAGACATTTTTCCTGCTTCTTTAAAAGTCTTTTTGAATTGTCTTTCGTTTACTCCATACATGAAACGAACTTTTTGTTTTTCTTTTAATTGTGTACCATAATCAGAAAGTTTTCCTTTTCTTGCTTGTCCATGTTGTCCTGGACCATATGGATGTTTTGCAAGTTCTTTTCCTGTTTCACTAATTGAAAATCCAACTCTTCTAGCTTGTTTATAACTAGGGCCTGTATATCTTGACATATTTTTCTCCTTTCTTTTATTTACAAAAACTTGAATGATTTAGTCACATCTTAGGGAGTTTTTTTTCACTTAACAGCAATTGCTACTTTTCTTTCAAAAAAACACTTTAAAATATTCTAAATCTGCTGTTTCAAGGAATTTGCAGTTTTAATTATATGAAAAAATCCTTGTTCTGTCAATCTTTTCTTCTTTTTTTTTGAAAAATATAAACTTATTTTATTGAAATTGTAGAAAAATGTTGTTTATTTGTGTTAAAATAGTTCTTGAGAGTAGAGGTGAAGATATGCAAGGACAATTTCTTATTATTGGTTCGGCGTTTGTTATTGCAATGATTATTGTTATTGTTCTCCTTCATTTTATTAAAAAAGCAGAAATGAGGTATTATCGTAATAAAGTTAAGAACTTGGAAATACAGAGAAATATGGTTGCATCTACTCCAGTTTTATTGGAATTATCAAAGGTTGAGCCTATTATTAAAAATGATAAGATGGAAGAAAAATATAATAAATGGCAGCAAACTTTCGAAAATATAAAAGGTAAAAGGTTAGCTGTTATTGATGATATGTTAATAGATTTAGATATTTATGTTGAAAAAAGGGACTATAAATCTTGTGGATATCGAATTGCTAAGGCTGAAATTGAAATATATAAGGTTCGTGAAGCCGCTGAACATTTATTGGAAGAAATCAAGGATATTACTTTAAGTGAAGAAAAATATCGTTCTATAGTTATTAAATTAAAGTCTAAGTATCGTATGTTAAATAAAGAATTTCATGATCATCAAGAGTTATATGATTTTATGCAAGAATCTGTTGAATTACAGCTTGAGAATATTGAAAAGTGTTTTCTTGATTTTGAAAAAGTAATGGAAGCAAATGAATATAACGAAGTTGTTCATATTTGTAAGGCGTTAGATATGATGATTGATCATATGGAAATTGTTATTAATGAGTTGCCAGATGTTTTATTAATGGCAAATCAAGTGATACCTAATCGTATGAGAGAAGTTGAAAATCTTAATAAAGAGATGATTGATGAAGGCTTTGTATTAGATTATTTAAATATTGATTATAATATTTCAGAATCTAAAAAGAATATAGAAAAAATCTTAGATAAAGTTAAAGTTTTAAATTTGGAAGGATCAATGTTTGATTTAAAAACTATGCTTGAATATTTTGACTCGTTGTTTATTGATTTTGAAAAAGAACGTTTATCTAGAAAAGTTTATGAAGAACAGTCTATTGGGTTTGAAAAGAGACTTGAAAAAACAAATCAATTAGTTAGTGAGGTTTATCAGCAATTAGATGATATAAAAAACATGTATGATTTAAGAGACGAAGATATTGATATTATACATGATGTAAATAAAATATTAGTTGTTATAAATGATGATTATAGAAAAATGCTTGCTAAACAACAGTCTAAATCTAGCCCTTATTCCATGTTAAATGAAGAGATTGAGTCTTTATCAAATAGATTAACTTCAATGGAAGAAGACTTTGATGTTGCTTTAAAATCATTAGGTAATATGTATGATGATGAGGTAAGAGCCCGGGAACAATTGATCGAAATTCAAGATTTCTTAAAAATATGTAAACATGAAATTAGAAACTATAAATTACCTGTAATATCAGATCATTATTTTGTTCAGTTAAAAGAAGCTAATGAAGCGATTAATGAAGTTATTAAAGAGTTAAATAAGAAGCCAATTGTTATAAAAACTTTAAATACTAGGGTTGATACTGCTCGGGATTTAGTTTTAAAATTATACAATACTACTATGGATATGTTAAAAAATGCTTTTTTAGCAGAGCGAGCTATAGTATATTCAAATCGTTATCGTAGTAAATTTAATGATGTTGATAGAGCTCTTAATGATGCGGAAAAAGCATTTAATGTTGGAAATTATAAAGAAGCTTTGGATATTTCCATAAAAGCTTCATCTGTTATTGATGAAAATATATATAGAAAGTTGATGAGTGTATATGATAAATAAAAAAGGATTTGGAAGGTTTGAAATACTAACTGTGTTAGTTTTAGTTATCGCTATATTTGCCTTTTTAATGCATTCTGTTTTAGGAGGAGCCACGGGACAAAAGGTTTCTACAATGAAAGATAGTGCGATTAGTTTTTCTAAGATAGTTACTACTAATATTGCTTCTTTTCATAATACAGAAAATGTTTATTTACAAGAAGCTATCGATGAGGGATTGATGGGTGAGATAAAAAGTCCTGTTGGACGAGGAAACTGTTCTTCTTCTGAATCTATTGTTCAGTTAATTGATGGAACTCCTTATGTTACTTTACTTTGTAATGATCTTTTAATTGAGAAAACTAATTTTACTAATAAAAGTGATGTTAATGTTTACAGAGTATCTAAGTGGAATGAAGAAAAGAAGGAAGAGTCTGAAAAAAAAGTTTTATATAATTGTGAAGAAAATGGTAAATTAGTTTTTCCTGAGTATTATGAAGAGTTATATTTTGTATATGAGTTAAATAAAAAGTATGGTTCTAGTTATTATTACTCAGATGATGTAAATAAATGTAAAGTGGTATCAAAAACTTTTTATCGTACTAAAAAGGCAATTAAATAATTTCTTTTTTAATTGCCTTTTTTTTTTTTATTTGTTAAAATATGCGTGGTGATGTTTTATGGATAAAGTTATCTTAATTAAATATGGAGAGTTATCTACAAAAAAAGCTAATCGAAGTTTTTTTATAAATACTTTATATAAAAATATTTGTAATAAATTACGAGATTATAATGTTCATATACATAAAGACCGAGCTCGAATGTACATAGAGTTTCAGGAAGAAGACTTAGATTCTATTAAGTCTATAATAGATAATATTTTTGGAATTCATTCTTATCATATTGCAACAATAGTTTCTTCTGATGATAGTCAAATTCAAAATAAATTATTAAATCTTGTATCTTCTTTAGAATTTCATACGTTTAAGATAGAAACGAAAAGAAGTAATAAGAGTTTTCCTATTCATAGTCAAGATTATAATCGAGTATTAGGTGGACTTCTTTTGAAAAATATTTCCAGTATTTCTGTAGATGTTCATCATCCAGATTTATGGATTAAGGTAGAAATAAGAGATAAAGAAACTTTTATATATTTTAATAAATTTGATGGATTAGGTGGGTATCCAGTAGGAACTCAGCCGGGGGCTTTATTGATGTTGTCTGGCGGTATTGATTCTCCAGTTAGCGGTTATTTGGCAATGAAGCGTGGTATTAAGTTAAATTGTGTTTATTTTGAGGCTATGCCACATACAAGCATTGAAGCACGCAATAAAGTTATTGAGCTTTCTAAAAAATTAGTTAATTATACTGACTCTATTCATCTTCATATTGTTAATTTTACTCCAATTCAGGAAAGTATTTATAAATATTGTAGACATGATTATTTGATTACTATTATGAGAAGAATGATGTATAGAATTATGGAGAAACTTTGCATCAAATATAATTGTTTTGCTGTAGTAAATGGAGAAAGTATTGGACAAGTTGCTTCTCAAACACTAACTAGTATGAGAGTTATTAATGAAGTTACAAATATTCCAGTTATTAGGCCTCTTGCTTGTTTTGATAAATTGGAGATTATGGAAATTGCTAGAAAAATTAATACTTATGATATTAGTATTATTCCATACGAAGACTGTTGTACTGTTTTTGTTCCTCGTCATCCTGTAATTAATCCAAGACTTGATGTTTGTTTAAAAGAAGAAGAAAAGTTTGATTATGAATCATTAATTGATGAAGCTATATCATCGCTTAATACAATTTCTATTAATTCTTCTTTAGAATCTGAATTTAGTGATTTATTATAGTTTTATGTATGAAATATCGAATTTGTAACATCCTATAAATGTATAGGAGGTGATAAAATGGCAAGAACTAAGAAAAATCAAAATGCAGCAATGAAAGTTAAAGTTCCTGGCTCAAAAAATAATATTGAAAAAATGAAATATGAGATTGCTAATGAATTTGGAGTAAATTTAGGAGCTAATGCTACTAGTCGAGATAATGGACTTGTTGGTGGTGAAATAACTAAAAGACTTGTGGAAAAAAGTATGACAAATTCAAGCTCTTCATCTTCAAGAAGTCAATCTCGTAAAAAAAATAATAAAAAGAAAAGCTAATAAATTGTAAAAATGGTCTATTAAATAGACTGTTTTTTTGTATAGAAGTTGTAAACTTTATTATGTTTAATAATTGATAAAAAAGAATTTGGTTATATGAGTTATCTGTTAGAGAAATGATATTTATTTTTGAGAATCAAGATGTTGTACAAAGTTTGTATACTATAGAAAATTTGGCGAAAAACAAAAGAAAAAGTTGAGTCTTTTGTTTAGATTCTTAGTAATTATAGACAATCTTATCTTGGAAAGGGTGGATTAGTAGATTAAACAAATACATTTAAATACTATTGAAGAAGATAATGAAAGATAAATTTAAAGTTGTCGAAGATACAAAACAGGCTTCTGATGAGGTAGTTAATCAAGTTGGTGATTTATTTAAATAATGGTAAAGATAACGTGATAATATTATAGTTCTTTTTTTCTTGAATTATTTTGTTTTGTTTGATAATATAATGTTGTTATGAAAGGGAGATTAATATGAAATATTTATGTGTAAATGCTGGAAGTAGTTCTTTAAAGTTTCAATTATTTGATATGCCAGAAGAAAAAGTATTAATTAGTGGATATATTGAAAAAATTGGATTAGAGGATTGTTTCTGGAATGTTAAAGTTAATGGAGAAAAAATTAAAAGTTCACGTTATTTGAAAAATCATGAAGAAGCTGTTCAAGTTTTATTAGATGAATTAATTGATCATAAAGTTGTTTCTAGTTTAGATGAAATAAAAGGAGTTGGCCACAGAGTTGTTCATGGTGGAGAAAAATACAGTGATTCTGTTTTAATTACTGATGAGGTAATTGAAAGTATTAAGGAATTGACTAAACTTGCTGAACTTCATCATCCAGGTAATTTAGCTGGAATTCAAGCTTTACAGAAGGTATTACCTAATGTTCCAATGGTTGCGGTATATGATACGGCTTTTCATCAAACTATGCCAAAAGAAAATTATATTTATCCCGTTCCTTATGAATGGTATTTGAAGCATGGAGTACGTAAATATGGTTTCCATGGAACTAGTCATAAATTTATAACTCTTGAAATGAAGAAAAAGTTAAAGAAAGAGGATGTAAATTTAATTATCTGTCATGTTGGTAGTGGTGGAAGTATTAGTGCTATAAAGAATGGAAAATGTTTTGATACTACCATGGGCCTAACACCACTTGATGGTTTAATGATGGGTACTCGTAGTGGTTCTATTGATCCTTCTATTTTAAATTTTATTTGTAAAGAATCTGGTGAATCAATTAGTGATGTTACAAATGATTTAAATAAAAAGAGTGGATTACTTGGAGTTTCTGGATTTAGTGATAGTAGAGATGTTGAAGATGCTGCTAGTCGTGGAGATGAAAGAGCTCAGCTTGCTTTAACTATGTATAATAATCGTGTGGCTAAATATATTGCTGACTTTTATCTTGAATTAGAGGGTAAGGTTGATGCTATTGTATTTACTGCTGGAGTTGGAGAAAATGGAATTGAGTTTAGAGAAGATGTTATAAATAAGCTTGCCCCTCTTGGAATTTCTTTGGATAAAGATGCTAATTCAAAAATTGCTAGTTATAAAGATCAATCTGAGGGAATTATTAGTTCAAAAGATTCTAAAATACAGGTTTGGGTTTTACCTACTAATGAAGAATTAATGATTATTAAAGATACTTATGCTATATGCCAGAGCTTAGAAAAGTAGCAAGAAAAAATATTAAATATGTAAAATATAGGTGGACAAAAAGGTCCACTTTTTTACTGTAAAATTATTGGTTTTTATGTTTCTTTCTTTACGTTTTGTTGACAAAATACTTTTACTTTTCTATATTTGTTATAGTGAGGTGTTTAGATGTATTTTTATTTATTGTTTCTTGCGGCAATATTGCCAGTTATTGGTTTAGGTTTTTTCATTTATGCTAAGGATGTTAATAAGGAGCCTAGTTTGTTATTAGCAAAGATTTTTTTTCTTGGTTTTTTCAGTGCCATTCCAGTTGTCATTGCTGAATTGTTTGTTGGGGAGCTACTTCCTACAGAAGGAGTATCGAATTTTATAATTATTTTTATTAACACTTTTTTTTCTGTTGCTTTAATCGAAGAAGGATTTAAGTGGCTTGTTACTAAAAAAATTGGTTATAATAATAAAGAATTTGATGAAATATATGATGTGATAGTTTATTCTGTTTTCGCCTCACTTGGTTTTGCTTGTATTGAAAATATTTTATATGTTTTTTCTACTGGATTTAAAACTGCGATTTCAAGAGCTATTTTTTCTGTACCTGGGCATGCTTGTTTTGCTATAGTTATGGGTTATTTTTTATCTCGAGCTAAAGTTAATAATATAAATGGTAGTAAAAAATTAGAAAAGAAGAATTTATTATTAAGTGTGTTAATTCCTAGTCTTGCTCATACTGCGTTTGATGCAATCTTATTTTATCTTTCAGATGGAAATGTTATTTATCTTTTAATTTTGTTTTTTATATTTTATGGTGTTCTTGTTGGAATTTGTTTTGGTATTGTTGGTAATGTTTCCAAATTACAACAGAATTTAAATAACAATTTTGCAACTGGTGTGTTATCGGCTGATTCAAATGGTAATATACAATTTCATCCTACATCTTCCACTATAAAATATTGTCCAGTTTGTGGTAGGGCAGTACAAGGTTATCATTTTTGTCCATCTTGCGGATTTCATATTGATTAAAAGCTTTTTTTAGCTTTTTTTTCTTTTCATTATATTGTATAATATTGATGATACTAATTTTGAGAGAGGGAAGATTATGAAAATTATTTCTGTAGAGTATTTAAACCCAGATATGAAATTTTCATTATGGGAGATAGAAAATAATGAACTATTAGCTTCTGGTTCTTTTAATGGGATTGGTAGTGAAGATGGGAGATATACAGTTTTATTTAAGAATGAAAAAATATCCGAGAATGTAGTTTTAAATGATTATGATGCAGCTGTTTCTCATTTAGTTGATTTATTAATGCAGTTGGATTTTATATATTCTATTAGTGATATAAAGGGTATAGGACATAAATTATCTCAGGTTTATTCCCAACTATCTAATAATATTATTTTTTCTCAAGATTCTTTATCTAGATTAAAGTTATTAGATGAGTCTAGCTCGAAATGTGAAATTTTAGGAGTTCAAGCTTTTTTGAATAAGTTTCCTGAATCTTTAAATATTGGCTTTTTCGATTATAGTTTTTTTCAAACTATGGAAAAATCTCAATTTTTATTATCTGTTCCTTATCAATGGTATGAGAAATATGGAATTCGTAAGTATGGTGCAGATGGAATTATCCATAAATATATTTGTAATCAAATTTCAGATTTATTATCTACCAATTCTTTTAAATTAGTTAGTTGTTCTTTAGGTGATTTTAATAGTATTTGTAGCATATGTGATGGTAAGGTTATTGATATTTCATCTGGTTTTTTAAATCCTAGTGGAATTACTTCTTGTACTGGTTCAGGAAGTATAGATCCAAGTATTATTCCTTATGTTATGGAATGTGAGGGAAAAAATGCTGGAGAAGTGTTAGATGATTTAAATAATTTAAGTGGGGTTTTAGGTCTTAGTGAATCTAGTGATGATATTAACAATATTTTAGATTCTACAGAAAATAATGATAAAGCTAGTTTAGCATTAGATAAATATATTATGGATATCGTATATGAAATATCTAAGTCTTATGTTTTACTTGAAGGTATTGATGTTTTGGTGTTTACATCTAAAAATGGAGAAAATTCTATTAGTTTAAGAAGAAAAATATCTGAAAAGTTATCTTGCTTTGGGGTTAAAATTGATTTAGATGCCAACAATGTTTGTGGAAAGATACAAAAAATTAGTTCTGATGATTCTAATATCTTGGTTTATGTTATTCCATCTAATGATTCATTGGCTATTGCAAAAGATACTTATGATATGATTAATGGTTAGGAAAAATATATGTATAATGATATTTATAATAAAATTGAACAATTTGATAATATTTTTATAGCTCGACATATTGGAGTCGATCCTGATGCTTTATGTAGTCAATTAGCTTTACGAGATTCTATTCAGCTAACTTTTCCTAATAAAAATGTTTTTGCAATTGGAATGGGAAGTACACGTTTTTCTGGTTTTGGTAGATTAGACAAATATATTAAAATGGCTGATTCTTTATTGATTGTATGTGATACTCCAGATAATAATAGGGTTGATCTAGCTAAAGTAGAAGATTTTTCTTTTTCTATCAAGATTGATCACCATCCATTTATTGAAAAGTTTTGTGATATAGAGTTAATTGAAGATAATACTTCTTCTACCTGTGAAATTATAATGAAAATTCTTAAAGAGACTAATTTATTATGTAATTCTAATATTTCGCAGTTACTTTATTTAGGATTGGTTTCAGATTCTAATCGCTTTTTATTTAATAGTTGTACTAATGAAACTTTTTCTTTAGTATCTTATTATTTAGAGCATTATCCTTTTGATTTGTCTAAATCTTATGATTTACTTTATCTTCGTCCATTATCAGAAGTTAGGTTAGAAGGATATATTTCTCTTAATATGATTGTTACAGATAATAAATTAGGATATATAGTTATTTCAAATGATAAGTTATTAGAGTTGGGTGTAGATACAGCTTCTCCTGGTAATATGATAAATAACTTTAATTATATTAAAGAGGTTTTAGTTTGGGTAACTATTACTGAAGATAAAAAAAATAAACAATACCGGTTGTCTATTCGTTCTAGAGGTCCTGTTATTAATGGAGTAGCTGAGAAACATCATGGTGGTGGGCATAAATATGCATCTGGAGTAAAAAGTCCTAGTTTGGATGCTGCTATGAAGGTAATTAATGATTTAGATTTATTGTTAGGCGATTTTTTAAAAGAAGAATATGAGGAGACATGTATATGATTATTAATGATGTTAATTTGGATATTATGGCTACAAGAAGAAGTCAATATCCGGATGATTTAAAATCGGAGTTTTTGCTTGTTGGTAGGAGTAATGTTGGTAAAAGTAGTTTTATTAATTCTATTTTGGGTAGAAAAAATATTGCTTATACTTCTTCTACTCCTGGTAAAACTCAAACATTGAATTTTTATAAAGTTAATAATAGTTTTTATTTGATAGATGTTCCTGGATATGGTTATGCTGCTGTTGACAAGAAAACTCAAGCAAAGTTCGGTATGATGATTGAAGAATATTTGGAAAAAAGACATCAGTTAAAAAGAGTTTTTTTATTGATAGACTTTAGACATAAACCTATGGAAGATGACTTACTAATGTATAATTTCTTAAAGTATTATAATCTACCTGTTACTGTTATTGCTACTAAGTCTGATAAGATAAGTGGTGGAAAAAAGCAAAAAAATTTAAAACTTATTTTAGAATCATTGGATTTAGTAGTTGGGGATGATTTAATCGTATTTTCTAGTGTAACAAAGTTAGGTGTTAAAGAAGTTCTTGATAAAATAGAAAGTATTATTTCTGAAGAACTTATATAAGAGGTGAATGATAATGAGTACTCGTAAAAAATTCTTTTTTGTGTTTTTGTTTATTATACTTGATGCTTTTTTAATTACTGGTTTTTTTGTTATACGTGATGCTACTATGGTAAATGTTATAGAGAAAGAAACGGATAAGTTAGCAGCTTTGGATTTAGCAACGGATCGTTTTAATATAAAGGTTAAGACTAAGGGAAAATATGGAAAAGTAGAAGATAATATGAAAAGTTATTTGGATGATGTTGCTTTATCATTACAAAAGACATTGTTGGTTGTTAAAAATCCAGAACTTACCAAAATACTATCATTTGAAAATTATAAAAATGATGGACCAGATTTTACAAAGTCTCTATCTTTTTTAGAAAAATCTAGTAATGATTTTAATACAAACATTGATAGTATTTTAAAGCGTTTAGAGGATAAATCAATCAAAAATTATGGAAAGAAAAATATAGATGAAGATTATTACAGAAAACTTTTTAATCAGTTTATGTTAAGAGATGATATGAAAGAAAAGTATAATAAGACATCTCTTCTTCTGAAGGAAAGTAAAACTAATATTAATCATATTTTTGAGATTAGTTATCAGACATTAACTTTTTTGGTTAATCATAAAGATGAGTGGCAATTAGAAAATAATGAAATTCAATTTAAAACTGATGAATTAATGAATCAGTATAATTCATTAATTGGTAGTTTGAAGCAATAAAACATCACATTTTTTGTGATGTTTTATATTACTATGGTTATAATATTGTTTGATCCTTTATTAACTACTTTTGTTAGTGTGTTTTGCAATTTAAACCTTATATTATCAGGCATTAGATTTATTTTTGATTGAATGCCTTCTTGTACGATGGAATCTATACTCCTTCCAAATATTTCACTTTTCCATATTTCTTTTGGATTAGTTTCTCGATCTTTTGTTAAATAATCAATTAATTCTTTGCTTTGTATTTCACTTCCTATTATTGGTTCAAATGTTGATTCAACATCAACTCTTATCATATGTATGGATGGGGCAACTGCTTTTAATTTTACTCCATATCTTGATCCTTGTTTAATTATTTCTGGTT
>CAMVAN010000006.1 GCA_947165475.1 uncultured Caryophanales bacterium
CTATTCTTATGGGAGATGATGTACCTCCTCGTAAAGAATGGATTGAAGAGAATGTTGAATTCTCACTAGAAGATGATTATAAAATAGCATAATAAATTAAGGAGGTTCGTTATGTTAGATAATACATATGATGCTCCAGGCATCAATTTTGGAATACTTATATCAACTGATCTTCCACATATGGATGATCAAGTATTTAAAAAAAATGATTTAGAAGCTATAGAAAAACAATTTGATAAAATTTTAAATAATAAGAATTTTTATATAATAGATTTTAGTAAAATAGATGGATTAACAATTGATGAAATTCTAAATCATAATAAATTACAATCGAAAAATGCCATTATTGTAATTGCATACACAGAAATCAGCTACACAGATATATATAACCAAAAGTATAGAGATATTAGTATTTTAAGTGGAATCATTGTAAATAGAAATGATTTGAATAAGAATACAACTATAGATAAAGAAGTAGAAAAAATAATGAATTCATATAATAGTAATAATAATAGAATCATTAATTGTTTTCTTGAAAGATATAGATATGGTTCAAAAGACGAAGTAGATAAAGTACTAAAAAAAACTAATTAATAATAGAAAGTAGTGGTAAGATGCCTAAGAAAAAAACAGAAACAGAAAAAGTAATAGAGAAAATCTTTGATTACACACTTGAAGATATAATGGGTGAAAGATTTGGTTCTTATTCAAAATATATTATTCAAGAACGCGCCATTCCTGATGCGAGAGATGGATTAAAACCAGTACAAAGAAGAATTCTTTACTCTATGCATAAAGAGAAAAATACATATGATAAACCTTATCGTAAAAGTGCAAAAACAGTAGGAGATGTTATAGGTAATTATCATCCACATGGAGATACATCGATATATGATGCAATGGTTAGAATGAGTCAACCTTGGAAAACTAGATTACCATATATTGATATGCATGGTAATAATGGTTCGATAGATGGTGATAGTCCTGCAGCTTATCGTTACACGGAAGCACGTCTATCTAAAATTAGTAATGAAATGCTTCGTGATATTGATAAAGATACTATTGAGTTTGCTCCAAACTTTGATGATTCAACAGTAGAACCAACAGTTTTACCGGCAAGGTTTCCAGCCCTTTTAGTGTATGGCTCTCAAGGAATTTCAGCCGGATACGCAACAAATATTCCACCACATAACTTAGGAGAAATTATTGACGCGACAATTCATAGAATTGATTATCCTAATTGTGAATTAGATACTTTAATGAAATATGTAAAAGGACCAGATTTTCCAACAGGAGGAATTGTAGAAGGATTAGACGGAATAAAAGATGCATATCAGACTGGTAGGGGAAGAATAATTATTAAAAGTCGCTATACAATAGAAAAAGATAAATCTACACCTCAAATAATAATTAATGAAATTCCATTTGAAGTAAATAAAGCCCAAATGGTAAAAAAGATAGATGATATTAGAATAGATAAAAAAGTAGAAGGAATTCAAGAAGTAAGAGATGAATCTGCAGCAGATGTTAGAGTAGTAATAGACTTAAAGAAAAATGCTAATATTGATTTAATAATTAATTATCTTTTGAAAAATACTGATATGC
Organism: uncultured Caryophanales bacterium; assembly: GCA_947165475.1. Lineage (GTDB taxonomy): Bacteria > Bacillota_I > Bacilli_A > RF39 > UBA660 > UBA3789. Next base: position 1,606 of record CAMVAN010000006.1, read on the forward strand.
AAATAAGCTATAACTTTAATGTAGTATCAATTGTAAATAGAAGACCAAAACTATTAGGACTAAGAGAAGCATTAGATGCCTTTATTGCTCATCAAAAAGAAGTAGTAAAAAGAAGAACAGAGTTTGACCTAGCTCATGCAAAAGCAAGATATCATATAGTAGAGGGATTAATTAAATGTATTTCTATTTTAGATGAAGTAATTAAAGTGATTCGTGGAAGTAAAAACAAGGCAGATGCCAAAGACAATTTAGTAAAAGAATTTGAGTTTACTGAAGAACAAGCAGAAGCTATCGTTACATTACAATTATATCGCTTAACTAATACCGATGTAGTTGCTTTAGAAAATGAAAAGGCAAACTTAGAAAAGATAATAAGTGGACTAACTGCAATACTTGGAAGTGAAGAAGTATTAAAATCTGTTATGAAAAAAGATTTAAGAAATGTAAGAGATGAATATAAAACTCCAAGACTAACAGATATTAAAGAAGAGATAACAGAAATTAAAATTGATGAGACAGCAATGATACCAAAAGAAGATGTTGTGGTTGCTGTAACAAAAGATGGTTATATTAAAAGAACTTCATTTAGAAGTTATACATCATCAAATCCAGAAGACATTGTATTAAAAGAAAATGACTATATAATTGGTTTATTTGAAATGAATACTACCGATACAATATTAGTATTTACATCAGGTGGTAATTATTTACATATACCAGTTCATTTAATACCAGACTTAAAGTGGAAAGATATGCCAAAACATGTAAGTAATGTTATTGAATTACCTCCAGAAGAAAAAGTAATTAATGCTATTCCTGCTTATGACTTTAAGAGTGATAAAAATCTTATCATTACGACAAAAGATGGAATGATTAAACGTTCAAAACTTAAAGAATTTAAACTTCAAAGATATAATAAAGCAACTAGTTGTATGAAATTGAAAGAAAATGATGAAGTAATAAGTGTTATCCAAGAAGAATATGATACAGTCTTTATAACAACAAACACAGGTTATGGATTAAGCTTTAAAACAGAAGAAATTCCAGTTGTTGGAGTAAAAGCATCTGGAGTAAAAGCAATGAAATTAAAAGATGATTATATTGTTTCAATTAATAATTTTTCTTATCAACAACATGAATATATAGCTGTAATAACTACCAAAGGTACAGCGAAAAGAGTAAGATTATCAGAGTTTGAATGTTCAACTCGTACAAGAAGAGGAGTTCAAGTAATTCGCGAAGTAAAATCACATCCATATACAATTTTACAAACATTTATTGAAGACGCTAAAAATTATATAGGATTACAAACTGATGAAATAACTTCAATCAAACTAACTGAATTCCCAATCGCAGACAGATATTCAACTGGAAGTCAAATAATCAAGAAAGAAATAATATCAGCATACTTAATTCCAACTCTAACTCGAGTAAATAAAACTCAAGAGTCATTATTAGACTTAGAAGAACCAAAAATAATACAAGTTGTAGAAGAGAAAGAAGTTCCAAAAAAAGATAAAATTTCATTACAAGAAATAGATGATCAATTAATGACAATAGATGATTTTTTAGATAAAAAAGAAGATTAATCTTCTTTTTTTACGTAAACTATTGTAGAATAAAAATAGAAGGTGATATAGTGAATGATAATAATGCCAATTTAATATTAGAAAGAATGAATAATAATTCATTAAGTTTTGAATTTGTAAACTCAATATTAAAAAAATATCCAGACTCATATAATCAATTCATGAATTATACCAATATATTAGCACTAAGCAGAATAAATAATAATAGAAAAAAAATATCAAAAGAACTATATTTAGAAAAAATGATAATAAGATTAAATAATATTTATCTTGATTGTAAAAATATCATATTTAATGATTTATTCTATGGATTTGCTTTAAATGATGAAAGTAGAGACTTTATGAATAAGCTAGGAATGTATGACTCTCTAGAATATTATAAAAGTTCTTATAGTTATATAATCAAAAAATATAATGAACTTGATGAGTCAGAGAAAAAAAACATTAACATAAACGAAATAAAATCACCAAGTGAATTAATAAATGAAGTGAATAGTATGATTTTAGATAAATCAAAAGAGTTATTTTTGGGCACTATTGAAGAACATAAAGAAAAAGATGCTAAAAGGCTTGCATATGCAACAAAACTAATGTCAAAAGAAGAAATTTATTCATTGTATCAAACACTAAAAAAATATCATAATGGGAAACCAAAAATTGTTTTAGATGTTTTTTCTAATGCCTTAAGAGAACGATTTGGTCCTTTAACAAATCGAGAATTAGAAGAATACTTAGGAAGAGGAGAAACTTATCAAGAAAAAACTGCTAAATCACGTTTTGATGAATATCTAGGAATATCTCGTGATATTCCTAGAAAACTCCAGGAACTTCTAGCAATGTTTCCTGATATGGAGGCTTCCCTAAAAGACAATAAAACTCCGACAGCTAAAAAGTAATTAGAAGAAAAGTGTTAAATCTTTTCTTTTTTTCATATATTATAATGGTGATATTATGTCAAAAGAAACATTTAAATTATTTGCAAGAAGTCATCCTGAACTAGCCACATCCGTATTAAAGGGAAATACATCTTGGCAACAATTATATGAATTATATGAAATATATGGAGAAAACAATTCTATTTGGAACCAATACTTTACAACTCCTTCTATAACTGACAATATTACATCATCAGCGTCAACTATTAAAGACTTTATCTCATCCTTTAAAAATATGGATATGGATTCTGTACAAAAAGGTATAACAAATATACAAAAAACAATTTCTCTTTTACAAGAAATAGGATTAGGTTCCAGAAATAATAATGTAAATTATGAAGCAAAACCAATCTATAAAAGGTTTGAAGATTAATGAATCAAAGAACCATTTCAATTATAAAAAACAATTCAATGGTATATAGATATTTAAGAGAAAATTCTTATGAATACTTATATTTATTTCGAGATGATCATTATATAGAAACAATAGAAAAAGAATCAAAAAAACTATATCAAGAACCATTAGAAAGAAAAATAGAAAAATTACAAAAAAATATAAATCTAATAAATAGTTTCATAAATATTATGGATAAATAGCTTTACTATTAGATAGGCTTTCACTATAATAATATTGGTGGAAGGTATTTTATGGAAGAATTAATGAATAAAGTAGATAACTTAATAATAGAATTAGATAAGACAGATTTAATTAAAAAAATAAGAGAATCAACTGAAGAAATAAAAAAAGAAAAAGAGTTATTAGAAGATATAAAAAACTATCAAGTAACAAGTGATGAAAGTATAAAGAAAAGAATTATTCAAAATAAAAAATATAGAGATTATAAACATCTAGAAACAGAATGCAATCTATTAATAATGAGTATTAATCAAAAATTAAAAGTAATAGAACCTAGAAAGATGTGTCGTAAATGAAAATAATCAGTGGTAAGTATAAAGGAAGAGTTTTAGATGGATTTGAATTAAAAGGAACAAGACCAACCATGGATAGAGTAAAAGAAAGCTTGTTTGCAATGATTCAAAATCATATTTTTGATAGTATAGTATTAGATTTATTTTCTGGAAGTGGTAATTTAGGAATAGAAGCTTTAAGTGAAGGAGCTAAATTTTCATATTTTGTTGATAGAAATAAAAAAGCTTGTCAAACAATAAAAAATAATTTAGAAAAAATAGGGGAAAGTAATTATAAAATTATTGGAATGGATTATCTAAAAGTGTTAGATTATTTTTATAATGAAAAAATAAAATTTGATATTATTTTTCTAGACCCACCATATAATACTGATTATGTTAAAAAATCTTTAGAAAAAATAGAACAATATAACCTACTAAAGGATAAAGGAATAATTGTATGTGAAAGTAATAGTTTGGATAAAATAACAAGTCAAGATTGTTATCAATTAAAAAAAGAAAAAAAATATGGAGATAAATTTATAGTACTGTTAGAAAAAATATGATAAAATACTAATAGAATAAGATGGTGATTAAAGTGAAATTGAATAATAAGGGATTTGCAATATCAACAATAGTATATGGATTAGCTGTTATGGGAATACTTTTAATTGCGATGATAATGGCAACATTATCAAATAACAGAACAAATTCTTATCAATTATCAAAATCAATAGAAGAAGAATTGAATCGTATAAGCAAAAGAACAGCGACATTTGAAGCAAGAGAAGTATCAGATGGTGGATCATCTATGCCAGAAGCTCAAGAGTATAGAGTACCAGAAGGACAATCAGGATGGTATAAAATTGAACTATGGGGAGCACAAGGCGGTGGAAATGGTGGCTATGGTGCATATACATCAGGAATTACCTATCTAGAAGAAGGAAGTATCTTATTCTTTTATTTAGGGAAACATAAATCAACTGCATCTTCTGGTAGAGAGACAGATGTTAGATTAACAAGAGGAGAATACAACAACGAAGAGTCCTTAGCAACTAGAATTATGGTTGCTGCTGGAGGAGGAGCAGGTTCTATGGCAATCGGAGGGACCTTATCAGGAGGATGGGAAAAGACCTATGCTCCTGGAGGGACTCTTAATGATTCCTATGCCTTATCAGGAACTTTAAATGGATATACATCAGATTACTCAGTTGGAAGCCATGTTCAACCTAGTGTTGGCACTACTATTTCATCATTCTTTGGAACTAGCAAAGGTGGAGATGGATATTATCCAAGCAATAACCAAGATTATGGAGGAATATCTTACATATCTGGATATGCAGGTTCATTAGCAATGAAAGATAAAAAAGTAATAAATAAGTCTATTTTTGAATCTCAAAAAACAACATATAATGAGGAAGACAACACTTATCATACCGAAGGACCAATCGAAAAACGTTATTTTATAGATGGCAGAATGATTGCTGGAGCAAATAAAGGAGACGGAGAAGCAAAAATAGAAAGAATCGTTGATAAAGTAGAAGGAGTAGATTTATTAAATAAGAAAAATCCAAATCTTAATGGAGTATTTACTGTAAGAGATTGCAATGATAATGGTGCTGCAACAAAGATGATTATAATGTCAAATGGTGATATGAAAACAATTTCTCCAACTGAAGTAAGTGGAAATACAAAATGCAAGGATTTTAATCTAACAAACGCCACTAATATTGACGAGTTAGCAATATGGCATGGAACAGGTGGAACGGGACTAGGAAAAAACCTAGAAAATAATACTATTATGGTATGCCAAAAAGCAAACTGCACAGCAGATGGAGAATGGATTTATTTGAAAAAAACAACTAATCGTACTAAATATTCCGAGACAGAAACTACTACAGGTACAAGAATATCTGCATATCAGTTTGATTCGACGACGACTCTTCCAGATACTGGTACATATTATATTCAACCTGTCTTAACAGATACTAGATTTCTAACAGTAGAAAGTAATACAGTTTCATTCGAAGGAAAAGTACGGATCGATTACCTAAAAGGTTTAAGAAGACAAATGTGGTCAATAGAAAAAGTAGCTCCAAATGAATATAAAATAATAGATACTGCTAATTATAAAGCACTTAGTATAGATGGAAATGAGAACTCAACAGGTAAAATGGTTATATCATATAATGACTTTAATGAGACAACCAGAGTTCCAAGTCAAAGATGGAATATCATTCCTTTAGGAAACGGAACATATACCATTGAGTCACTTGCTCCAAGAAAAAATGCTTCAACTCCAAGTGGAGCATTAGTTGGATTAACAGACTCATGGAGTAGTGCATCACTAAGAAATCATCTCGTAGTAGGCAACGCTACAAAATCAGGAAGTGTTGAAAAAGTAGATGGTTTGAGATTTAAATTAATTAAGTTAGATTATTAAGCAAGAAAAGTCTTGCTTATTTTTCTTTTAATTTAAAAAAAAAATTTTTAGCACTTTTACTTGACAAGTGCCAAAGAAAAGAGTACACTATCATTAGCACTTGAATAAAAGAGGTGCTAGGAGGTTAATGTTATGTTGAGCGAAAGGCAAAGCAAAATATTAAAGTTAATCGTCGAAAGATATATACAAGATCCTATTCCCGTTGGTTCAAAAGTAGTTTCGAAACAAATCAACTGCTCTAGTGCAACGGTAAGAAATGAAATGGGAGAACTTGAAAAATTAGGATTACTAGAAAAGACGCATACCTCTTCAGGAAGAGTTCCAAGTGAGGCAGGATATAGATATTATGTTGATCACTTAATGGAAATTAAAAAGATGAATGCAGAGGATATGTTAAAACTACAAATGGTATTTCGTAATCAACAACTAGCTCTATCTGATGTTATTACAAAAAGTTTACAAGTAATATCGGATATGATGAACTACACAACAGTAGTGCTAGGCTCTAAATCTCATGAGAATCTTCTAAAACAAGTAGAAGTAATTCCCCTTGATGATGAAAACTTAACTGTAATTATTGTTACGGATAGAGGACATGTGGAACATAAAAATATTATGTTAAAAGACGTATCCTTGGAAGAAGTCAAAAAAACAGTTGGATTAATTAATAACTTAATCTCAGGAACTCCTATCGATGAAGTAGGAAAAAAACTAGAGTTTGAAATAAAACCTATCATAGGAAACTATGTCAAACAACATGAGCAAATATATAATGCTTTTTATCATGTATTTACTGATTTTACAAATCAAGAAGTTAATATTGTTGGTAGAAATAAAATGCTTGAGCAGCCAGAATTTTCTAATGTAGAAAAAATAAAAAATGTCTTTAATAAATTAGATGAAAACGAAATATTATCTAGTATTGAAGAAGATGATGATAATAATATAAAAGTATATATTGGAAAAGAAAATAATATTGATGATGATATTACAGTTATTCAAACAAAATTTAAAAAAGGAAACGATGAAGGTACAATAGCAATTATAGGACCGAAAAGAATGGAATATGAAAGAGTTGTAGGATTATTAGAATACATGAAAGAGAATATAGAAAGGTAGGCTTTTATGAGTAAAAAAGAACATAAACAAAAAGAAAAAAAACAAGAACCAGAACTACTAGAAGATACAAAAGAATTAGAACAAGATACTAAAATGAATAATGAAATGTTAAAGTTAGAAGAAGAAATTCAAAACTTAACAGAAGAAAATAAAGTCTTAATAGAAAAAGTTAAATTAATTCAAGCTGATTCAATAAATTATCGCAAAAGAAAAGATGAGGAAACAGTTAACGCTATGAAATATGCTAATCAAGATATTATCAAAGACCTGTTAATTGTTGTTGATAATTTGGAAAGGACTTTAAAAAGTAAGTCAGAATCAGAAGAAACAAAAAAATACCAAGATGGAGTTCGCCTTATTTTTGAAAATTTAATAAGTATTTTAAAAAGTTATGGCGTTACAGAGATAAATCGTGTTGGGGAAGTTTTTGACCCTACACAAGAACAAGCCCTTTTAACAGAATGTGTCGAGGATAAAGATGATGAAATCGTTCTAGAAGTACTGTTAAAAGGATATAAATTAAAGGATCGAGTAATTCGACCTGCAAGTGTTAAAATAAATCAAAAATAATAGAAAAGGAGAAATATATATATGAGTAAAATAATAGGAATTGACTTAGGAACAACAAATTCATGTGCCGCTGTACTTGAAGCAGGAGCACCAAAAATCATACCAAATCCAGAAGGAGGAAGAACAACTCCATCTGTAGTAGCATTTAAAAAAGGAGAAAAAATTGTAGGAGAATCTGCTAAAAGACAAGCTCTTACCAATCCAAATACAGTAATTTCCATTAAAAGAAAAATGGGTACTGATGAAAAAGTAGAATTAGAAGGAAAAAAATATACACCAGAAGAAATATCAGCAATGATTTTATCCTATATTAAAGACTATTCAGAAAGTTATTTAGGAGAAAAAGTTGAAAAAGCAGTAATCACTGTACCAGCATACTTTAATGATGCTCAACGTCAAGCAACAAAAAATGCCGGAAAAATAGCTGGGCTAGAAGTAGAAAGAATTATCAATGAGCCAACAGCAGCAGCCCTTTCATATGGACTAGAAAAAGATGAAGGACAAACAATCCTAGTATATGACTTAGGTGGAGGAACATTTGATGTTTCAATTCTAGAATTAGGAGATGGAGTATTTGAAGTTAAATCAACTGCAGGTAATAACCATCTAGGTGGAGATGATTTTGATGAAAGAATCATTGATTATTTAGTAAAAGAGTTTAAAAAAGAAAATGGAATCGATTTACGAGATGACAATATGGCTCTTCAAAGATTAAAAGAAGTAGCAGAAAAAGCTAAAAAAGATTTATCAGGAATGGTATCTACTCAAATATCTGCTCCATTCATTGCTAAAGGAGAAGATGGAGAACCAGTACACTTAGATATGACACTAACTCGTGCAAAATTTGAAGATTTAATATCAGACCTTGTAGAGTCAACAATTGAACCAGTAAAAAAAGCAATCAAAGATGCTAAAATCACAAAGAAAGATATTGATAAAGTAATTTTAGTTGGTGGATCAACTCGTGTACCAATGGTATATGATATGATTACAAAAGAACTTGGAAAAGAACCATCTCGTGAAGTTAACCCAGATGAAGCAGTTGCTATGGGAGCAGCTATTCAAGGTGGAGTTTTAACTGGAGATGTTAATGATATCGTTCTACTAGATGTTACTCCACTATCACTTGGAGTAGAAACATTAGGTGGAGTTATGACAACATTAATTCCAAGAAACACAACTATTCCAACTTCAAAATCAGAAATTTTCTCAACAGCAGCAGATAACCAACCAGGAGTTGAAATTCATGTATTACAAGGTGATAGACCAATGGCTGCTGATAATAAGACTCTTGGAAACTTCCAATTAACAAATATCCCACCAGCACCACGTGGAGTACCACAAATTGAAGTTAAATTTGATATTGATGCTAATGGTATTGTAAATGTTACAGCAAAAGATTTAGGAACAAACAAAGAGCAATCAATTACAATTACTTCTACAACTAACTTAAGCGATGAAGAAATTGAAAGAATGAGAAAAGAAGCAGAAGAAAATAAAGAAGCTGATGAAAAGAGAAAAGAAGAAGCAGAAATTAAAAATGAAGCAGAACAAATGGTATTCCAAACTGAAAAAGCAATCAAAGATCTAGGCGATAAAGCTGATAAAAAAGAAGTAGAAGAAGCAGAAGATTTAATTAAAGACTTAAAGAAAGCTTTAGAAGACGGAGACATAGAAAAAATTAAGAAAGAAAAAGAAAAATTACAAGAAAAAGCTATGGCTTTAGCAACAAAAGTATATGAGCAAGCTGCAAAAGATCGTCAAGCTGAAGAAAAACCTGAAGAAGATGAGAAAGAGAAAAAAGACAAGAAGAAAAATAAAAAAGATGATGATGTCGAAGAAGCTGATATTGAAGAAGAATAATAATATAATAAAGTTCTAGTTTTCTAGAACTTTATTACTATGATATAGGAGAGATTATGCAAAAAATAAAAAATAGAAATGAAATACCAGAAGAATTGAAATGGGATTTAACAACAATATACAAAACAGATGAAGATTTCTATAAAGACATTGAAAATGCAAAGAAAATAATAGATGAAATGTATTCATATAAAGGCAAGATATTTAAAACAAAAAATAATTTGATTAAGTATTTAAAAAATGATGAGAATTTAAGCTTGTTATTAAATAAAATATTAACTTATGGTATAAGAAAGCATGATGAAGATACAACTAATTCAAAATATCAAGAAATGTATCAAGTTGTTGAAAATATCTATAATGTTGCAGGTGAGAAAACATCTAGCTTTAGGCCAGAGTTTTTAAAAGTAGATAAAAAAACAATAAATGAATATTTAAAAGATAAATATCTATCAAAATATAAGAAAATATTTGATGATTTATCAAGATATAAAGAACATACTTTAACTGATAACGAAGAAGAAATGCTATCAAAACTTGCTTTAACCTTTTCAGCAAGTGAAAATACTTTCTCTATGCTAAATGATGCTGATATAAAATTTCCAACCATTATTGATGAAGAGGGAAATGAAGTAGAATTAACAAATTCTAACTATTCATTATTTATCCACTCAACAAATAGAAGAGTAAGAGAAGATGCCTTTAAAAAATTTCATAATAAATATGCTTCTTTAAAAAACACATTAGCATCTACATTTTTAGGACATGTAAATACTAATATAGCTTTATCAAAAATAAAAAAATATACTAGTGTACGAGAAAGCTTACTATTTATAGATAAAATACCTATATCAGTATATGATAATTTAATTAGTACCGTAAAGTCTAGAAAAGATGTTATTAATAATTATTTTAGCTTGATTAAAGAAGAACTTAATTTAGAAGAACTACATAGATATGATATTTATGCTGATTTTACTAAGGAATCTAATAATAAATATACTGTAAATGAAGCTAAAAATATAATTTTTGATGCTCTAAGTGTATTAGGAAATGATTATAAATCTAAATTAAGTAGCGCTTTTGATGAACGATGGATTGACTTTATGCCTAATAAAGGTAAAAGAGGTGGGGCATATTCATCAGGAGGATATGGAACAAACGCCTTTATACTAACTAGCTTTGAAGGAAGATATAATGATGTGTCTACTCTAGCACACGAATTAGGGCATTCAATGCATACAACTTATTCATGTGAGAATCAAGATATAATATATTCTAAATATCGAATATTTGTTGCAGAAGTTGCATCAACTACTAATGAATTATTATTAGCAAAATATATGTTAAAGAATAGTTCATCAAAAGAAGAAAAACTATCAATTCTCCAAAATCTATTAAATTTATATTATGCAACTTTACTTAGACAAACAATGTTTTGTGAGTTTGAAAGAGACATTTATGACTTAAGAGAAAAAGATATACCAGTTACTCATGAAACATTGGAAAATAAATATTTTGATTTATGCAAAGACTATTTTGGAGATAATGTTGTATTAGATGAAGAATTAAAATATGAATGGTCTAGAATACCACATTTTTACTATAATTTTTATGTATATAAATATGCAACTTCATTAGCAGCATCTAATTACATATCTTCTCATATTTTGGCTGATAAATCTTATAGAGATAAGTATATAAAATTTTTAAGTAGTGGATCTTCTCTTGATCCATTAGATGAACTAAAAATTGTAGATGTTGATTTAAATGATAGTAATGTAATTAATGAAGCTATGGATGAATTTAATTCATATATTGATGAATATAGAAAATTAAAGAATAGTTAAGAAAGGAGGAAAATATGGCAGATAAAAGAGATTATTATGAAGTCTTAGGTGTGTCAAAGTCGGCATCTGATGCTGAAATTAAAAGTGCTTATCGTAAAAAAGCAAAACAGCTTCATCCAGACTTAAATAAAGATGACCCGCATGCAGAAGAAAAATTCAAAGAAGTTCAAGAAGCATATTCTGTTTTATCCGATGAGAATAAGAAAAGAATGTATGATCAATTTGGACATGCTGGAGTAGGTGGGGCTAGTGGTAGTCCTTATGGATATGGTGGAAGCTACACGAATTTTGATGCATCAGACTTTGATTTTGGAGATATTTTTGATTCTATTTTTGGAGGCGGCGGAGGCTTTTCTGGATTTTCTGGATTTGGAGGTTCCCAGAGAGGAAGTCGTGCTAATCGCCCAACTCGTGGAAGCGATATATTAATGAGCCTAGACTTAGATTTTGAAGAAGCAGTATATGGTTGTGAAAAAGTATTTCATTTAGATGTTGTAGAAGATTGTAGTGAATGCCATGGTAATGGTGGATTTGAAAAAGAAGAATGTTCAACTTGCCACGGAACAGGAACTATTACCACTCAGCAACAAACAATATTAGGATCATTTGTTTCAAGAACAACTTGTTCCGCATGTCATGGTACAGGTAAAACTTATAAAAGAAAATGTAGTGAATGTAATGGAAAAGGTAAGGTAAAAAAGAATAAAAAAATTACAATAAACATACCTGAAGGAATCAATACAGGAGATAGACAAAAAGTAAGTGGAAAAGGAAATCCTGGAACAAATGGTGGAGCTAATGGAGATTTATACATAGAATTTGTTGTAGGAGAACACGAATACTATGAAAGACAAAATGATGATATTTATCTAGAAGTACCATTAACATTAACAGAATCAATCCTAGGATGTAAAAAAGAAATACCTACTATTTATGGAAATGTAAAAATAAGTATTAGCCCAGGAACAAATAGTGGAGATAAACAAAGAATTAAAGGAAAAGGTGTCGACAATAAATTTAGAAGAAGAAAAGGAGATATGTATTTAATATTTAAAGTATATACTCCAAAGAAATTATCAAGAGAACAGAAAGCACTAATAGAAAAATTATCAGAAACAGATTTAGATACATCAGAAATAGTAGAATTTAATAAATTTACAAGTAAGAATGATTAATATCATTCTTTTTTCGTGGTATAATGTTTTAGAGATGAATAAAATGAATGAAATAAAATGTCCTAAATGTCATACAGTATTTCAAATAAACGAAACAGATTATGACTCAATTGTAAAACAAATAAGAGATAAAGAATTTACCAATGAAAAACGAAGCAGATCAAACTGCTACCAAACATAAGAATGAAGATTTTTTAAAAGAACTAGATAAAGATAGTCGTGAAAAAAATTGTGAATATGCCGTACTTATTTCATTATTAGAATTAGATAATGATTATTACAATGATAGTTTTGTTGATATGTCTTATCGTTATCCCAAAATGTATGTTATAAGACCACAAATCTTTATTCCATTCATCACATTAATTCGAGGTTTAGCCCAAAATACTCTTGAATATAAAAAAAATTAGAAGTAGTTAAAAATCAAAATATTGATATATCCCATTTTGAAGAAAATATGAATAACTTCAAAGATGCCTTTGGAAGAAATTATCGCCTAGCTTCTGAAAAATTTAAAAAAGCTATCGAAGAAATAGACAAAACTAGTGTTCATTTACAAAAGACAAAAGAAGCACTTCTTTCAAGTAAAAACAATCTACGTCTTGCCAATAATAAAGCAGAAGATTTAATGATTAAGAAATTAACTCATAACAGTGAAAGCGTTGCTAAAATGTTTGAGAAATTAAATTCTTGACAAATAAAAAATAATTTGTAATGATAATTATAGGAGGTTCAATATGAAAGAATTAAATATAAAAAAATTTGATTTAAATAGACTTAACTTAAAAAAATTAGAATTAGGAGAAAATGAATTAGTTTTAAAGAAAACTACATATGAAGGTCCAATTGTACAAGATGGTAGACTAATAGGTAAAGATGGAAAACCTACAGGAACTAAAGGGGATATGTATACCAAGGTTATAATGGATCATATCTTACAAGATGGAACACTTGATCATAATCCAAGGCCACACTATGAAGATTTCTATGAAGGAGCAACTTATGATAAAGAAAATAATGTTGTTACAACAAAAGAAGGAAATATTATCAATATCGGTGAAAAAGAATCAGTTCATGAAAAAGAAAATGGTGTTGAAATATGGACTCCAGCTCATACTCTAAGCGTTAATACTGGAGTAGAATGTACTTATGATTTATCAAAAGGAGAGACACCAATGATAACCTTAAGACCTATTGCTGCCAAAACTAGTTGCAAAGAAATGCTTTTGATATATCAGAAAGAATCAAGTGACTTGGTTGTATTTGATGAAATGCTAGGAATTAGAACTTGGGATGACAATAAACCAGTCTCAGAAAATGAAATTCATAACTGGTGGAAAGACTGGGCTGTTAGAGATGAAAATGGAGATTACGTTTTAAATGAAAACAATCATCCAGACATATTTAATTGCTATGGTGGAACAACAAAAAAAAGACACATGTTGCATAGATACGTTATCGACGTCATAAAAGGAAGTATCGAAAAAGGTATTAAACCAAACCCTGATTGCAGAAGATTAATTGCTTGTTTATGGCAATATGAGGACTTCGAAAAGCCACACGGTCTAAAACCATGCGCATTCTTAACAATATGGAATGTAAGACATGGCTGGGATGGAAAAGATTATTTGGATATGACTTTGATTCAAAGATCAAGTGATTTTGGAACCGCTGGATGTATTAATCAAGTTCAATATGCTGACTTACTTATCATGGTCGCAAGAGAAGTAGGCATGGAACCAGGATACTTTACATGGAAGCCAATCAATGTTCAAATATATGATAGACACATTGATCAAGCAATAGAAATGTTAGAAAGAGAGCCAGTTGATGGAATAGATGCTACAATAAAACTAAATGAAAATGCCACAAGTTTTGATGAAATGACAGCAGATGATATAAAAATATTAGATAAAGAGGCAATACAAAAAATAAAAACGAAAAATCCTCAATTAAAATTTCAGTTAGGAATATAATATGAAGAATATAACAAAGATTGCTGCAATAGGTAAAAATAATGAATTAGGGAAAAAGAACGATTTAATATGACATTTTAGTGAAGATATGAGATTCTTTAGAGAACAAACTATTAATAAACCAATAATAATGTGAAGAAAGATCCTAGAGTCTCTTTCAAAACTATTACCTAAAAGAAAACATATTGTTTTATCAAGACGAAGTAATGATAATAGGTGGAGCAAGTATCTACAAAGAATTTTTAGATTACTCAGAAAAACTAATTTTAACAGAAATAGATGCCTATGATAAAGATGCAGATGTCTTTTTTCCAATGTTTAATAAGGATGAATGGTATGAACAAACTTTATTTGAACATATTGAAAACAATATAAGTTATAAACACAAAATTTACACTCGAAAATAAAAAAATATTTTCTATGATATTAGTATTTATTTAGTTATAGAAGTTGTATCGTTTTGTGTATGCCATTATGAAGTATAATAAACTAAAATCAGGTGAATTATCAGCTGAACAAGCAAAAGCAGAATGTGAAAGCACTTCTTTTACAGACTTACCATTTTTTAAAAGTAGTAATAATCAAACAGAAGTATTAGACCAAAACAATGAATCAAAACAAGCAGCAAATTTCTGTTCTAATTGTGGCACTAAAGTTGAAACTGGGACAGTATTTTGTCCAAGCTGCGTTCAAAAATTAAAGTAAAGAATGTAAAAACATTCTTTTTTATTTTTGAAAAAAAATATGATATAATAAAGCAAAGGAGTGAGAGAATGGAAAGAAAAAGATTAAAAGAGTGGGCAAAAAAAAAGATTAAAGGACATACGTTAGAATTATTTGTTGTCGTATTAGTTGTATCAATTTTAACGAATCTTTCAGTTGGTTACAAAGTAGTTCAAACAGGTGAAGGCTTTAAAGTAGAAGGTGGAACAAGTTTAGGAATTTTCTTCGCATTTGTAAATGTCGGACTAGTTGTATACATGACAAAGTTCATAAAGGATCAAGAATATAAGTTTACAGATATCTTTAGTTGCGTTAATGATTATATACGTATCTTTTTAACAACATTATTAGAAACTGTATTCGTATTTTTATGGGCCTTATTATTAATAGTTCCTGGTATCATAAAACTATTTGGTTATGCTTTAGTACCATTTTTACTTGCCGATGAAAAGTATAATGATTTAGGCTATAAGGCATTATTACAAAAAAGTGAAGAAATGATGGATGGCCACAAACTAGATTATTTTATTCTAGGACTAAGCTTTATTGGATGGCATCTTTTAGCAATCCCAACTCTAGGTTTAATCGAAATATGGGTTATGCCATACAACTCAGTAACAACTAACAAATTTTTAATTGACATCAAAGAAAATTATGAAAAAACTCATAATAATGCTTAATAAATAAAAAAGAACTCTTTATAAAGTGTTCTTTTTTTTTAAAAAATCATTGTATGAAGTATTCTATCAGTGTTTTTAAAATTAACTTTAGCAATTTCTTTTAATTTATCTTCACCATATTTTTCAACGACTTCTTCACCAATAGTGTCTACATCTTTTCCAGCACCTTTAGGAAGAGGAATATGAATACTATCGCATAACTTGTCAAATTCCTTTAAAAAAATATAACGACTAATAATAGAAGCACATCCAACCGCAGGGGAAATATCTTCTGCTTTTGTTAAAAAAGTTATATTTTTCTGAATAACAGGTTGATCTTTTAAATACTCATAATATCTATTTTCTCTAGCAAATTCATCAACAATAATATAATCATATTGAGGCTTTTCTTCAGAAATAACTTGATATAAAACCTTATTGTGCATAATTGCCTTAATTTTATTCATATTAACATCATGACTATATTTCTCATTGTATTCTTTATTCGATAAAATAAGACTTCTATATTTTATTTTTTTTGCAATCTTTGGGGCAATTTTCAGTATTTTAGAGTCATCAATTTTTTTAGAGTCTCCAACACCAAGTTCTTCTAAAAAAGGAATATCTTCCTTCTCAACATAACAAGCAGTAACAACAATTGGACCATAATAGTCTCCTGTTCCAACCTCATCACTTCCAACGCAGTTACAATTGTAGTACTTTAAATTCTTCTTTTTCTTTTCTTCCTTTTTTTCTTTAGTGTTCTCAAGCTGAACTCCCCACATAGCAGCATCTACATCAGCAGATACTCCTTGAAACATAACTTTACCAGATTCATACATTGTAATAACAGTATCTTCTTCTTGAGCTTGAAAAACAACATAAGGTATAACTTTATCTCGTCTTTTATCTTTATAATACTCAATCATTTTTTCTTTAATTTCATCATTTACTCGAATAACTACATTCATAATAACACCCCACTATACAATAGAAAAAATCATATCATTAATCTTATCTATTGTATAACCTTCCTTTATTTTTTTTTGATAAAAATTTTCTATTTCTTTATCTGTTTTATTTAATATATATGGATTACTATCAAGCAAAGTTGCAAAATGTTTTATTCCATATTCCATTAATTTCTCAATTACTTTTTTTATTTCATCTATATCTTTTGTAAAACAAAAAGGATTACAAATAAAAATATTTTTTATAATATCCTCATCACACTGAAGAGCCTCAAGAAAATGTAATAAACTCTCAATAGTTTTATCTTCAAAAGAAAAGAGAAAAGAGATAGAATCCATCATTAATTTAACTTCATCTATTGTAAATCCATAACGAATTAAAGTATCCATACTAGTCTCCTCTTATCAAATCTATATCAGATATATTATACTTTTTATAAAATTCACTATCACTTAAAAATAACAAATGATAATTATGAATAGATATTTTATCAATATCATTAAGATAAAAATATCTATTCTTTATATAATTAAGATTATATATTAAAATATTTGGATGCTCTCTTATTAAAGAAAATAAATCAATTTCTTGATAAAAAGATATCTTATTTTTAATAGTAAGAAATCGATATCCAAATATTATCGGGCAAGTATTTAAGATATGCTTAACATCTTCTTTTTCAAATCCTAGATCTAATAATTCATGAAACCGTATAATAATTCTATCTTCAGAATATAATAATATATAAGGATTTTTACTACACATAAAAATAATATCATCGTTTTTAAAACCTAATCGCTTTAAATTAGATAGCTTATCATCTATACTAGATAATATTTGTTCTTCTAAAATATATGGAGTTTTTTTTATCATCTGAACAATATCTATTTCATTAAATCCAAAATGTATTAACTTTTGAAATTTATTTTGTATTGTATCAAAAAAATGAGTTAATAATCCAGGTACATAAAAGGAAATCTTTATAATATCATCATCCATAAAACCCATATTTTTTAATTGATGAATTTGTTCATAAAATAGAGACTCATCTTCTAATAAAAGACTTGGTTCAATCATTATCATATGTCGTATTTCATTCTTATCAAAACCAATTTTCTCAAACAATTTAAGATGTTTTTTAAGAAGCTTGTTATCTAACTTTAATAAATTTGGTATACGTACAAATATAGTTACAGCATCATCATTAGTAAAAGAGTAACTAGAAAAAATTTCAATTTTAGACTGAATATTATCAAAATTAAATTCAATAAAATAAGGATATTCTTTTAAAATAGAAAAAAAATCAATTTTATTAAATCCTAGAGAACTCAAACTTTTAATTTTAGAATTAATATTTTCTATACCTAAATTTAAAATATTAGGAATGGTTAAAGTAATAAAAATAAATTCTTTTTGATTAATATGATTTCTCCTAAAAAAGCGTTCTAAATTTCTAAAATTATATAAAATAGTTGCTTCAGAATATAATTTTTTAGGAAAAAACTTATTAATCTTTTTAATATCATTTTCTGAATAACCTATATCTAATAAATACTCTTCTAACATAGATTTCACCACATAATTTATTATAGCATAATTATTCCAAATAGGTTATAATAAAATAAAGTATAATAGAAGAAAAGAGGAAAATATATGAATGTATTAGATATAGGAATTATCTTAATATTAATTATGGGTTTTATAATTGGACTTAAAACAGGAGTAATGAGAGAATTAGTAAGCTTTATTGGTATAATAATTGTTTTTATAATATCATTTGAGTTAAAAGGATTAATTGGAAATATATTATGCAAGTACTTACCATTTTTTAAATTTAGTGGAGGAATAGCAGGATTACCAGTTATTAATATTTTAATATATCAAACTATAGCATTTTTACTAATATTTAGCATTTTATTAGGAGTTTATGCAATAGCTTTAAAACTTTCTAAATTTTTACAGAAAATAATTAATATGACTATTGTATTATGGCTTCCATCAAAGCTATTAGGAGGAATTGTATCTTTAATAAAGACTTGGGCAATAATATTTGTAATATTATTAGTTATATCTATTCCATTTTCAAGTATTAGTATGTTTCATGATAGTATAATGGTTCAAACTATTCTAAATAAAACACCTATTCTTAATATCATAGCGGGTCCATTTACCAGTGCCACAGAAGATATTTATAGCTTATCAAAAGATATTAAAAATCAAGATAATCCAGATAAAATAAATAAAGAAGCAATTGAAGTTATGTTAAAGTATAATATAGTTGATAAAAAGACAATCAAAATGTTAATTGAAAAAAATAAAATAGAAAATGTAAATAATATAGATTCAGTTTTAAATAAATATGAATAAAAGGAGAAAGAAATGTATTGTATAAATTGTGGAACATTTATAAAAGAGGGGCACTCATATTGTACAAACTGTGGAAGAAAAAGAGTTGATATAAAACCATTAGAAAAAGAAATAGTAATAGAAAAAATAATAGAAAAACCATATGAAAAAAAAGCAAGTGATAAAGTTATCTATATCTTAGTTTCAGTAACAATCATTATATCCATATTTTTAATAATAATAGCCAATTCAATATAAGCACCAAAATAAGGTATTTTTCTTGACATTTCAACAAAAAATGGTATAATAAGACGCATAAAAGAGGGGGATATCGTGGATAAAAAGGAAAAATATTTAGAAGAACTAGAAAAACAAATAGCTGCAAATGATAAAATAGCAGATGGACTAATCTATGCAAAGAATGTTGCTATACCAATTTTTATTGGTGCAGGACTAATAGTTGGAGCCAGCTACTTTTTTCCAACAATTGTATCCTTTTTTATTTCTATTACAGCATATGTGTGTATAGTCTTATCAGGTAAATCTGTATATGATGCTTATCAAGATAAAGAAGGAAAGAGATTAACAAAAGAAAAAACATTATTAGAACAAGAAGAAATAACTACTACGGATAATACAAAAGAAAATAAAAGAAAGTTAGAAAATGATAAAACAAAAAATGATAAATTAATAAAAAAAGAAGAAAAAAATCATAAAAAAATAGCTAGTAAACTAAAATTTAGTGAAAATTGGTTTAAAGGAAGCTTAATTGCTTATGTTATTTCTACTGCAGGAGTATTACTATTTTCACCATATTTTTTAGCAGGTGTTACCATGTCAGCTGTAAGTTCAATAGGGATGGCAATAGATATTAAAGACAAAAAAGAAGAGAAAGAACAATCACTTGGTGTAATTAATACTACTAAAAGATTAAATGCATTAATAGAAGAGAAAGTTGATAGTATTAAAAAAGTTTTATCATCTTCAATAGAAGAAGGTAAAGAAAAAGGACCAACATCAAAAGCAAAAACAGAAGATAAAACTCCAACAACCTCAGATTTTATTCCATTAGAAGGGTCCTTTGGACCTCGTGAAGAGGGACATAGGAAAGTAAAAACATTAGGAACAAGATAAAGTAAAATTTATCTTTTTTTCTTGTTTGGATGAGAGTATTTTGTTATACTATTAATGTCATATTTAAAAGAAGGAGGAATCATGATGCATAAATATGTATACTTATTCAGTGAAGGTAATGCTGATATGAGAGAACTTCTTGGAGGAAAAGGTGCCAATTTAGCTGAAATGACTAATATTGGATTACCAGTTCCACAAGGATTTACTATTTCAACAGAAGCATGTACTCAGTATTATGAAGATGGAAGAGAAATTAACGAAGATATTCAATCTCAAATAAATGAGTATATAGTAAAATTGGAAGAAATTACAGGGAAAAAGTTTGGAGATAAAGAAAATCCGTTATTAGTGTCTGTAAGAAGTGGAGCAAGGGCTTCCATGCCTGGAATGATGGATACAATTCTAAATTTAGGTTTAAATGAAGACGTTGTAGAAGTAATTGCAGAAAAAAGTAATAACCCAAGATGGGCTTGGGATTGCTACAGAAGATTTATTCAAATGTATTCCGATGTTGTTATGGAAGTCGGAAAAAAATACTTTGAAGAATTAATTGATAAAATGAAAGAAGAAAGAGGAGTAACTCAAGATGTTGAATTAACAGCTGAAGATTTAAAAGAATTAGCTTCTCAGTTTAAAGATGAATACAAAGCAAAAATTGGTAAAGATTTCCCAATAGATCCAAAAGAACAATTAATGGGAGCTATTAAAGCTGTATTCCGTTCATGGGATAATCCAAGAGCTAATGTATATAGAAGAGATAATGATATTCCATATTCTTGGGGAACTGCTGTAAATGTTCAATCTATGGCTTTTGGAAATATGGGAGATGACTGTGGAACAGGAGTTGCATTTACAAGAGACCCTGCTACAGGAGAAAAAGGATTATTCGGAGAGTTTTTAACTAATGCACAAGGTGAAGACGTTGTTGCAGGAGTTCGTACTCCAATGAAGATTGCTGAAATGGAAGAAAAATTCCCAGAAGCATTCAAACAATTCCAAGATGTATGTAAAACACTTGAATCTCACTATAGAGATATGCAAGATATGGAATTTACTGTTGAACATGGTAAATTATATATGTTACAAACTAGAAATGGTAAGAGAACTGCTAAAGCTGCTTTAAAGATTGCTTGTGATTTAGTTGATGAAGGAATGAGAACTGAAGAAGAAGCAGTAGCAATGATTGATCCAAGAAACTTAGATACTTTATTGCATCCACAATTTGATGCCAAAGCATTAAAGAGTGCTAAACCAATTGGAAAAGGATTAGGAGCATCTCCTGGAGCAGCTTGCGGACAAATCGTATTTACTGCTGAAGATGCTGAAGTATGGCATAAGAATAAGAAGAAAGTTATCTTAGTAAGACTAGAAACTTCACCAGAAGATATAACTGGTATGAAGGTATCACAGGGTATCTTAACAGTTCGTGGAGGAATGACTTCACACGCTGCTGTTGTTGCTCGTGGTATGGGATCATGCTGCGTATCTGGATGTGGTGATATCAAGATGAATGAAGCTAAGAAAGAATTCACTTTAGGTGGCAAAACATTCCATGAAGGAGATGTTATCTCAATTGATGGAACAACCGGAAATATTTATGACGGTGAAATAAAAACAGTTGATGCTACAATTGCTGGAGAATTCGGAAGAGTTATGGAGTGGGCTGACAAATTTAGAACTTTAGGTGTAAGAACCAATGCAGATACTCCAAAAGATACTGCTAAAGCAGTTGAATTAGGAGCAGAAGGTATTGGACTTTGCCGTACCGAGCATATGTTCTTTGATGAAAAGAGAATCTTCTCAATGAGAAAGATGATTCTATCTGATACAGTAGAAGAAAGAGAAAAAGCTTTAGCTGAATTAATTCCATATCAAAAAGGTGACTTTAAGGCAATGTATAAAGAATTAGCTGGACGTCCAATGACAGTTCGTTATTTAGACCCACCTCTACATGAATTCTTACCAAAAGAAGCAGATGAGATGAAAGCATTAGCTAAAGATATGGGAGTATCAGTTGCTAAGATTAAACAAAAATGTGCTGATTTACATGAATTTAACCCAATGATGGGACACAGAGGATGCCGTTTAGCAGTTACTTATCCAGAAATTGCTAAGATGCAAACAAGAGCTTTAATGGAAGCTGCAATTGAAGTAGAAAAAGAAGAAAAAATAAAAATAGTTCCAGAAATAATGATCCCACTAGTTGGAGAAATAAAGGAATTAAAATTTGTTAAAGATGTTGTAGTTGAAACTGCAGAACAAGTTAAGAAAGAAAAGAAATCTAATATGGAATATCATATAGGTACAATGATTGAAATTCCAAGAGCTGCAATTACTGCTGATGAAATTGCAGAAGAAGCAGAATTCTTCTCATTCGGAACAAATGACTTAACTCAAATGACATTTGGATTCTCAAGAGATGATGCTGGTAAATTCTTAGGAAGTTACTATGAAAATAAAATTTATGAACAAGATCCATTTGCAAAACTAGATCAAAAAGGAGTAGGAAAACTTGTAAAAATGGCTGTTGATTTAGGGAAATCAACAAGACCAGATATCAAATTAGGAATCTGTGGCGAACATGGAGGAGATCCATCAAGTGTAGAATTCTGTCATAACGCAGGTCTAACTTATGTATCATGCTCACCATTCAGAGTACCTATCGCAAGACTTGCTGCTGCACAATCCGCAATCAAGGAACGCAATAAATAGTAGGCGTAGACATACAAAATAGTAAAAAAAGAGCTGAAAAGCTCTTTTTTTGTTGAAAATAAAAGGAATTCTAAATTTATAAAAAGAATAAAAAGGAGTTGGTTAATGAATTTATTCAATTTCAAAAATAAAAGTTAGTATAGGTGCAATCAAAGAAAAAACACAACTTTAGCCCATAAAATAATGCTTTTTTATCGCAACATTAATTGCGAATACTAGGGCTGTGTAATCACGTGGTCGAAAGGAAGTGATATTTATAAGTAATTATTAAAAAAGAATAATTGGGTAATTATTTCAGAGTCTTAATGACTCTTTTTTTATTGAAAAAAATAATTTAAGGAGGGTTTATTTATGAGTAGTTATTTTTTCAGACCAGTATTAAGAGATTTAACAAAAGGGGCAAAATTAGCATTTGCAAGAAAGTTTAGATACTTAGATGAAAAGAATGTAGCAGATTATTTCGGATTAGGAGGTAATGATCCAGCAAGAACAATCAGAGACTATGAAAGAAATGCTACTAAACCACTACAAGGAAGATTAGAAGAATAAGCTAATTTATATGAAGTTAGTATTGATGTAATAAGAGATTATGATCTATCAAATCCAATAGATCTAATATATATAGCTATGTGGCAGGAAGAACTAATGCCATATTTTGATATAAATATTGATGATATTTCAAACAATATAAATGAGTATGTTAAAGATGTGGTAAAGGGACTTAATAAATGGAAAGAGATGAAAGAAAAAAGAGAAAACTTGGAAATACCAATTCAAGAATATATAGATTGGAAATTAAATTTTAGATTAGAAAGTGAAATATAGTGGTTTAGCATAACATTTCGCATAACTAGCATAACATTTCGCATAACTAGTGTTGTCTAATTTAAATGTTTTTGCTATAATTAAAATAATAGAGAGTAAATAATAAGGAGGAATAGTGATGAATAATAATGAATAATAATAAAAAAAGAAGAAAAAAAATAAGAAAAACAAGAATATTTATGTTGATTTTTTCAATTATGTTATTTATTTCTATATTTTCTTGTATAAGAGTATTAGCAGAACCTGATGCTTTAAAATTAGAAGAGGCAATTATTACAGATAAATCTAATACAGTAACAGGAGATATAACAAATATAAGTGATGATAAAATAGAAGATAATATTACCTTTCATAGAATTAATGACGATATAACATATAGAATAGTTATTAAAAACAATTTAGATAAAGAAATTACTATTTTATCAATTGAAGATGATAATAATAATGAATATATTACATTTGAATACGATAAGCATCAAAACGAAATATTAGGATCAGGCGGTTCAATAGAATTCTTTGTAACAACTAGATACAATAATTCAGTTATGGATATGTCTAAGAGAAATCAAAATACTAGTACTAATTTTATAATAAATTATAAAATTGCAGGGAAAAGCAATGGAAATTCTATTCTAGTTAACCCAAATACCAGTAGTAATTTTCCTTGGTTTATATTTACATTTATAGTTTCAAATGTTGGAATTATAATTTGTATGATAGTAGAAAGAAATAATTCTAAGAATAATTCATCTAAAATGGCGGGGCTATTAATAATAGGATTAATGCTATCACCAATAATTGTTAAAGCAGAAACATTATCATATAAGATTAAATTAACATCGTATTATGGTTTGTATGACAAGCAAGTAGTTACATATATTGTAAATGGTGAAGAAAAATCATTAATCAACCAATATGGTGAAACAATAAATGGTTTAGAAACCCCAGTTAAAGAAGGTTATACCTTTGATAAGTGGACTTATGAAGATGGATCTGATTTTGATCCAACAAAAGAATTAACTTCAGATATTAAGTTAATTGCTAAAATGAATAAAATAATTTATTCAATAACATATGATTTAAATGGTGGAATACTATCATCTAGTAATCCTACAGAATATACTATAACAGATAATATTACCCTACAAGAACCAACAAAAGATTATTATTTATTTAAGGGATGGACAGGAACAGATTTACAAGAACCAACTAAAAATGTTGTGATTAATAATATAATTGGTGATAGGAATTATATTGCTAATTATAGCCCTATTAACTATACTATTTCTTATTCAGGATTAACAAATGAAGAAAAAAACGCATTGAATAATCCCACTTCGTATAATATAGAATCTAACGAAGTAACATTAAGTAATCCACAAAATAGAAAAGATAATGATGGTGATATAGTAGAAACATTTGTAGGTTGGAAAGAGGGTACAACAACATCTACAACCATAACAATACCTAATATGAATTCTATAGGAAATAAAACTTATGAGGCAATTTGGGCTGAAGCCTCTCCAAAAAGATATACAATTACATATGAATTAAATGGAGGAACTACAGCAACAGATAACCCTGTAGAATTTACAAAGAAAACAGAAACATTTGAATTAGAAAATCCAACTAAAACTGGATATGATTTTAGAGGATGGTCTGGAACAGACTTAATTGGTGATGAAAATAAGAAAGTAATCATAAGCCAAGGAACTAAAAAGAATTTGTTCTTTGAAGCTCATTATAATCCAATAAGTTATCAAATAAAGTTTGAGAAAAACTCAAATAATGTTACTGGAGAAATGGCAAATCAAGTTTTTGAATATGATGAAGAAAATAATTTAAATGATGTTTTATATAAAAAAGAAGGATATACATTTGAAGGATGGAATACCGAAGCAGATAAAACAGGAACTCATTATAACAATCAAGCTTTAATTAAAAACTTAACATCTACTAAAGATACAATAATTTCACTATATGCAGAATGGTCACCTAATTCATATACAATAAAATTAGATGCTAACGCTCCAGAAGGAAGTATTGTAGAAGGAACAATGAATGATGTTTCAATGATCTTTGATGAACCAAAATCACTACCACTAAATATGTATAGTGTAGAAGGATATACATTTGATGGATGGAATACAAAAGCAGATGGGTCAGGCATAAAGTTTGATAATGGAGATAGTGTAAATAATATAGCAACATCCGGAAATATTATACTATACGGAACATGGAAACCAAATTCTTATATAATTCAATTTAATAAAAATGGCGGAGAAGGCTCAATGTCCGATTTAGAAATGACATATGGAGAATCTAAATCACTAACTAAATCACTATTTACAAAAGAAGGATATACATTTGACGGATGGAATACAAAAATAGATCAAACAGGAACACATTTCTCTGATGAAGATTTAGTTAAAAATATAACATCTGAAAATCATGGAATCGTTGTATTATATTCAGAATGGAAAGCAAATACTTATATAATTAGACTAAATTCAAATGCACCAACTGATAGCACTTCACAAGGAAGTATGGAAGACATATTAATGACCTATGACATTCCTAAAGATTTAACAGAAAATAAATTTAGTGCTGCGGGATATATATTTGATAGTTGGAATACCAAAGCAGATGGTTCAGGAACTAAAATTAATGATAAAGCTATAATTAATAATCTAGGAACAACAGGAATAGTAGAACTATATGCACAATGGATTCCAGGTAATAATACCCCATATACTATTATTCATAAGAAAATGAATGTAGATGGCGTAACATATACAGAAGCAGATAGAGATGAGTTAACTGGAAAAACACATTCAGAAGTCACTCCTAACGTAAAAGAGTATTATGGTTTTACAGCTCCAACCACACAAAAAATTAGTATAGCAGCAGATGGAAGTACAGTTCTTGAATATTTGTATACAAGAAATAAATATACTTTAACAATAAATGACGCAGAATATGTTGAAGATGATAAATCTGGTGAATACTATTATGAAGAACAAGTATCACTAACAGCAAAAGAAAGAGAAAATTACAAGTTTACTGGATGGTCTAATGGTGAAGCAAATAAAACGATTATAATAACAATTCCAGGCAATATTACAATAAAGCCTACATATGAATACAATGCATATGTTATAACATTAAATCCAAATGGAGGAGGAGTAACACCAAGTGAAATAACTGTAACTAAAGGAGAAAGTATTGGAGCGTTACCTATACCAGTTAAACAATTTAATGATTTTGCAGGATGGTATACAAGTTTAGAATTTACAACAAAAGTTACAGAAGATTTAGTTCCACAAGGCAATGTAACATATTTTGCTAAATGGGAACCATTTGAAACATCTAGCTTGCTATGTAGAAAGGCTACTTCATTACACACTGCTGTTTGTCCTACTAATGCTGCATGTAATAAAGCAGGATATTCAGAAACAGGTTCTAGAGGAACAAATATAGTAACATTTGGTATAATCCCTCATGCTGAATTAGAAGCAGGAAATGCATATGATTGTGATGTAAATAGTGATGGAATATATGATGATGAAACAGAAAGATTCTATTATCTAACAACAAAAGGGAACAATGCTGTATTAATATCTCATACTAATTATGAAGGTGAAGAAGGACAAATGATAATAAATAATTATATTTATTCTGAAGCCATTACAAAATTACCTCAAAAAATAGAAAATGAGTGGAAAAATGTAAGAATAACATTTAGTAATCCAGTAGATACTAGTGATACAAGTATTTATGCAGCTAGATTCCCAACATACGATGAAATTAAACAGGCTACTGGAAAAAGTTCATTAACAGCAGTAGGTTCACTAGATGATTATCCATATTTGATGGAAAATACTATGTTTGTTGGTGTTGGAAGATCAGGTATTTGGCTAGAATCTGATATATCTTCAGAAACATATTATAGAATACATACAGGTACAACTAATAGAAGAGTACCAGAGGATTCTACAACAAAAAATGCAGCAAGACCTGTTATAGAAGTACCATTAGAATTAATGGATCTTACTGATGACGAAACAAATACATATACTATATCTTTTGAATCAAATGATGGGCCTAGTGTCGAGCCAATTATAATGGAAAAAAATACGCCATTAGGTCCACTACCTTCAATAGCAAGAAATGGATATGAATTTGATGGTTGGTATTATGAAACTAATTTTACTACTAAAGCAAAAGAAACTGATTTAGTTACTAAAGAAATAACTTTATATGCTAAATGGAATATAATTTCTGAAGCATTGATAAATGATACATATTATACAACTCTATCTGATGCAATTAATGCTGTACAAGCAAATGAAGAAGAAACTGTAGTTAAACTTCTTAAAGATACATCTTCAGCCCTTGTTATAGATAAAAAAAAGAATATCATCTTAGATCTTCAAG
This sequence comes from uncultured Caryophanales bacterium, assembly GCA_947165475.1. GTDB lineage: Bacteria > Bacillota_I > Bacilli_A > RF39 > UBA660 > UBA3789. Next base: position 29,843 of record CAMVAN010000006.1, read on the forward strand.
GACATACTTTAACAAATTCATCAACTGATTGTGTAATTAGTAACAAAGGATATATTGAAGTAAAAAATGGTGTTATTAATACTGATTCAGAAAGCACTAGTGCAATTGATAATAATGATGGAGCAGTAATTAAAATAAAAGATTTAACAATAAATGCAACAGGCGAAAAGCAAGCTTTATATAACAATAATGGAAATGCAGAAATATCAGGTGATTGTCATTTTAGTAGTACTTCAACAAATAGGGCTACAGTTCATAATTTAAGCAATGGAATTATGACAATCAAAAGCGGTGAAATAATATCTACAGGATATCATGGAGTATTTAATGAATCAGGCATACTTACAATAGGAGAAGCAGAAGGAGTGATTGATACATCTAAACCAGTTCTTCAAGGCATTAAATCAGGTTTATCTATTGCTGATAATCAAAAATTTAATTTCTATGATGGTATTATAAAAGGAATAGAAAGTGCTATTGATGTACCTTCTAGTCTAGAAGGAAAAGAAGAAGAATCAGAAATAAAAAATGATATAGAAGAAATTGATGGTCAAACATATAAAACAGCAATCATGTATATGAATACTTCAAAATATAAAATTACATTTGAAGCTAATGGAGGAACAGTATCACCAAACTATAAGATAATTGAGAAAGGTGATGCAATAGGTAATTTGCCAATACCTTCTAAGGGAGTATATACATTTGATGGTTGGTATACAGAATCATCAGGTGGAGAAGAAATAAGTAGCGATTATATACCAAATAAAAGTATGACAATTTATGCTAGGTATCATTACTCTGGAACAGATGAAATAATTGAATTTAATATGACAAGTGATGCAATGAACAATTATTACAGCAATATAAATACATGGATAAGTGATACGACAACATTCCAATCAAATATGGACACAAATTTTAATAATTACAATTGTTCAGAATGTACTGGTCCTAATTACCAAGCATGTCCAACACCTGCAGGAAATAAAACTCTATGTGAACAATCAAAAGGATATTCAATTGGTACAAATAATATTAATGTATATGAATTTAACGAAACTAGTAATAAAAAAGAGTCTCTCGCAACATATACAACAATAAAAAATGAAGCAATCTATAATATGATTCCAGGTAAAATATATTATTGGGAAGATAAGGATGATTCTAATGTTCATGGATATGTTAAAGCAATTGGTAAAAGAAGAACAATTGAATCCAATGTTCGTAATGTACGAGATTTAGGTGGATTAGAAGCAGACATTGATAATGATGGAATTATTGATGGAACAATTAAATATGGTAGAATATTTAGAGGTGCAAAATTATCTAGTAATACAAGTGATGTAAGTGAATTACAAAAATTAGGTATTACAGAAGAAGTAGATTTAAGAGGTTCATCTGGAGATGCAAAGTTTAGTGATTATAAAGGACGAGCAATAACTAATTACCTAATATACCCAGATACATATAATGCAAACTATAAAGTATTTAGACAAGCATTAATTGATACTATGCAAGATATTATAAATGGAAAAAATATTTATCTTCACTGTGCAATTGGTACAGATAGAACTGGAACAATATCTTATTTCATCGAAGGTTTATTAGGAGTAAGTGAAGAGGATAGAGTGGAAGATTATGAAATTTCATATTTTACCGGTTTATTAAACCGTCATCGTTTTCATGATAATCTAAAATCATCTTCTATTAACCCAAGATTTACAACAATGCATAATACGTATAGAACTAATCAATCAATTTATGACTATTTTATGATAGAAAGTACAGATACTACAGCAGATGAAAAGTTAATTCAAGACTTTAGAGAAGCAATGATTGATTTTAATTAATATGTTAAATACTTTAGGGGGTGTAAATACGAAAAAGAAAATAATAATAGTTTCTACATTATTATTAGTAATTAGTTTAAGTGTATTCATTTTAGGAAACAAAAGTAAAAAAACAACATGTCAGTATGACAGTAGTCAAAAAGATTATCAAATAAGCACAAAATATAATATCTATTCAAAAAAAAACATAGTAGTTAAAGTGGTTTCCAAAAGTATTATTAAATCATCAGATGAAAAAAAACTAAAACAAATGAAGAAAGAATATGAAAAACAATATAAAACATTATACAAAAAATATTCTGGTTATAAATATAATTTAAAAATAACAAAAAATAAATTATATATTAAACTAACAATATTATATAACAAGATTGATATGAAAAAGTTTATATATGATAATGGAGCAATGAAATCTTATCTTGATGAAAATAAAAATTATCCATTAACTAAAGCAATTGATTATTACACTTCAATTGGCGTAAGTTGTAAGTAAGAATAATTATAAAAGGAAAGCGTAAAATAAGTGATAATTTTATAACAGTTGATGCGTTATGCATTGACTGTTTTTTTGTTTATAAGGAAAGTGCATTTTAATCTAGAAAAATAAAAATGTAATAGTTTTGATACTATTACACTACAAATAAACCTACTAATCCTTAGAGGTTCTTATTGGAAATGATGGACCACCACAATATGGACATTCCATCTCAAAAGATTTTTTAGCTTTAATAAATTTTAAGAATCCAAGATGTTCATTGATTATAAAACTTGGAACAGGATCTAGTTTGTGACACTTTTTACATTCATATACATATATTACCTCGTCTTTCCCGAAGTAAGAAATTCCACTATTTAATACTTTCTGTATTTGTTTTTCACTTGCCATGATATTGCCTCCTATGGGGATGTACTTTTATTATACTCCATAAAAGTGTTACAAACATCACAAACTAAAGGATTTACTGAAAAAGATAAAGTAATCATTGTTTTCCATGTGTTTAGTGATTTTATAACTTTAGCTTTTTCTTCAGATAGAAACTTAGCTACATCAATAGTAATTTTGGTGGAATTATGGTAAGCTCCATAAAATCTAATTTGTTTGAAGTTTTTATCTGGAATATTGATAATTAATCTAGAAATAAATTCAAACGCATGAACTTTTTCAATAATAACTAAATTATCTTTATGTCTTTGATACCAAAAAGTAACATAAGTACCATCGTAGTCTATTATTCTAGATTCTGCCATAACAGGACGAGCAACGTATCTACAAACATATTTGATAAGTTCAGTATAAGATTTAAATTTAGAGGGTGGAGCAAAAACATAGAAACCTTCTTTATGATTTAAATATATTTCATTTTTAAGTTTTCTAAAATCATTTTTACCAATATCATTTTCTAGCATATCAAGAAGAACTTTCATAAAACGTTTTCTAAAAGAAGGGTAGGAAAAGAAATCAATTTTAATAAAGTCTTTATTTTTATTAGATATTCCACCAATCTTTAAAGATTTGTTTAATAGAGAAGACAACTTTTCTACTATTAACTTTATCTTTAAAAATACAAAAATCTTTATCATTTTCAGTACATATAATCATAAATTAATTATAAACCAAAAGAAAACAACCTCCAAGAGGTTGGCGAATGAAATTTATTTCATTCCTTTTTTATTTTTTTTAAAAATAATATACGTGTTATAATTATTTTGCAAATAATAAAAACGTTAAGGGTGTTAAAATGGGACAATTTAAAGAATTGAATACTAGACAAATTAGTCAATTGAATGATTCAGATAAACTCGAATATCAGTTAGAGGCATTAGAATATTATGGTAATTTAAAAAATCAATTAGATGGCTTTGAAAGGAAAGAAGTAATTCATTCCCTTTTACTTAAAATGATAAAATTATATCCAATTCGAATTCATATATTAAATGAAATCAATTGGCCATCAGACGGAAAAAACTGCATTTTTTCTGCAAATCATTCAAATGCAAATGATTTTATAACTCTAGGACAAGTAATAAAAAAACATTTCTTTATTATGGCAGATTTTACTATGATTAATGATCCACTTGTAGATACCTTAAACAGATTGAATGGTTGTATATATATTGATAGGATGTCAAGAATTAGTGGTAAAAATGCAATTGAACAAGCAATTGATGGAGTAAATCAAGGATACAATATGGCAATCTTTCCAGAAAGTACCTGGAATTTATTTAAAGATAAATTAATGCTTCCTAGAAAATGGGGTGATGTTATTGTTGCCCAAGAAACTAAAAGACCAATAATTCCAATTGGAATTGTTTATAATTGTAATAATTGTTTTGTTAAGTTTGGAGAACCTTTTTATGTTGATCAAAATGTTGATAAAAAAAGTGCTTCAGAAGAACTTGGAAAGAGAATGGAACAATTAAGAAAGGATATTATAGATAGTCCTAAATATAGATTGTTATATAAGGATATTCCATATGAAGAGTGGTTAATTAATACAATTAAGAGTTATAAAAAATTTGATGTTGAATATGAGATGTCAATGATTAGAAAAACGGAAGATATTAATCAAGAAGAATTAAATAAAATTTTAGAATTTGGAGAGAGAATTCATCCTATTGATAAAATTGAAAAAAATCTAGAGAACGCAAAAGTTAATTATAGAATAAAGAGGTGAAAGAAATGTATCATTTACATTTTACAATTTGTGCATTATTTATAACTGTCTTTTTATTAATTGTCTTTGTAACAAAGAAAAAACTTAAAACAAGAGATAATTCAATATTTTTCCCAATGATTGTATTAAGTTTGTTTGATTGTATACTTATGATTATGATTGTCTGTATGGGATATGGTTTATTTGGATCAGAACTAATAGCTAAGATATGCAATAAGTTAGACTTTTCAGCTTATATTTTTTGGGCATCATTACTTTTTGAATATAATTATAATGCTATACAAAACAATAAAAATACTTTTAAAATAGTTTCAACAGAGAAGACATATAACAAGATATGAAACAAATGAAAGAGTACCAAAAGAAGATAGACTAGAACAATTAGCAAAGATATTAAATGTAAGTGTTAATGCTATAAAACCATATGACTATACAAATCCAAATGACTTAATATATACAAATATCTGGACGGAAGAATTAATACCAGGATATAAAATGGATATAAATGCTTTAAATAATGTATGGTTTGATAATGTTACATATTTAAAATACTATACTAAAGCATGGGTAGTAATGAATCAAAAACTTAATAATAACGAAATTAGTTTAAAAGATTATATTGAATGGAAATTAAATGTAGATGTATTTGAATTAGAAAAAAATATAAAAAGAGAATCTCAAGAAAGAGAAGTCTTTTTATAATGAAATTTGAATTATAAAATAATAAAGATTGAATTTTGTCAAATATATGATATATTTAAAATAAAGAAAGGAAGATGAGTGTGAAGAAAAAAGTAATAATTATTTCAATAATCGTGGTTATTATATCAGCATTATTAGCAATATTTATAGTTAAGCCTTGGTTAGAAGCTTCAAATGAGTATAAAACAATAACATCAAAAATAAAAAAAGAAAACAAAAAATTAGAAGATAGTATTCGAAACCTTGATAAGTATATTAATTCATCTAAAAAGACATATGATGAAAATATACCAAGCGAAGCAAAAAAAGTTAAGAAAACAGCACAACAAAAGATGATTATTATTGAAAAAAAACCCTTTTTAACTAGTGAAATAAAAAAAGTAAATAAAAAAATGGATAAAAATCCAGATTTAAGTAAAGAAATTAATTCCGTAAATGAAATGACAAAAAAATATGATATCAGCATCAAACAAATGGAAAAATTTAATAATCCTAGTGAAGATTATATTAAAAAGAGAATAGCTTCAGTTGAAACAGTAACAAACTTTGCTGCAGTTACTGAAGATAATGATCCAAATGGTAAGTTAAACAAAGCTGGAGGATATACATCGACTGTATATTTTGAAAGTAGTCTTGTTAATCAAAACGAATTTGATACTAATGATGTTATTGAAAAAGGAACAGAATGTGGTGGTTCTATCGAAGTTTATTCCACTGAAGAGGATGCTAAAAAAAGAGATACCTATTTAGCGAGTTTTGATGGAAGCATTTTATCAAATGGAAAACATACTGTTGTTGGTACTGTTGTAATAAGAGTATCTGATGAAATGGGTGCATCAAAGCAAGAAGAATTAACTCAAAAAATTAAAGATGCCATTGCAAAATTAGATTAATCAAAATTGATATTTTTGAGTAAAATATTTTGGACCTTTGTTGAGGGTACATGTGTTGCAAGTAATATTGCTGCATAAGCCGCAATCAAAGAAAAACAAGCTAAAAAATCTAAATAGTAAATTAAAGACTAGAGAAATCTAGTCTTTTTCTATTGACAACGTGATAGCAAATTTACTATTATGCAATTAGAGGTGATACATGATGAAAAATATCAATAAAGAAGTAATTAATAATGAAGAATTTGATTTAATATGTAAATATTTAAAGATTAGATATGAATCAAATTTAAGTCAAAGAGAGTTAGCAAATAGAATTGGAATTGCTCAATCTACGATTGCTAGAATGGAAAAAAATATGCATTCTATGTCAGTTGGTAATTTTTGTAAGTTATTATCTGCTTTAGGATACAAATTAGAAATTGTCAAAATGGAGGGTGAAAATGAATAATAAATTACAAATATTAAATAAAACATTTGAAAATAAAAAGGTAAGAACAGTTTGGAATTCTGATGAAGAAAAATATTATATTAGTGTTATTGATATTGTTTCTATCTTAACTGAAAGTAAAGATTCTACTGCATATTGGAGAAAATTAAAGCAAAGATTAAAAGAAGAAGGAAATGAAACCGTGACAAATTGTCACGCTTTGAAAATGTTAGCTAAAGATGGAAAGAATAGACTAACTGATGTTGTTGATTTAGAAGGAATGTTTCGTATAATTGAATCGATTCCTAGTAAGAAAGCAGAACCAATAAAGTTATGGCTTGCTCGCTTAGGTAAAGAAAGAATAGATGAAGAATATGATCCGGAGATTACCATTAATAGAGCACTTGATACCTATAGAAGAAAAGGATACTCAGATGACTGGATTAATCAAAGATTAAAGGCAATTGATGCTAGAAAAGAATTTACTGATGAGTTAAAAAATAATGGAATAGAAAGTAGTAAAGAGTTTGCAGATTTAACAAATCTTCTAACAAAAACATGGAGTGGATATTCAGTAAAAGAATACAAATCATTTAAAGGACTAACGAAAGAAAATTTAAGAGATAATATGACTAATATGGAACTGGTGTTAAACATGCTAGCAGAAGTGTCTTCAACCGAAATATCTAAATCAAGCAATGTAAAGAGTAAAGAAAATGCAAAAGAGTCAGTAATAGAAGGAAGTACAATAGCAAAAAACACAAGAGAGCAAATTGAAGCTAAGACGGGTAAAAAAATAGTAACAAATACAAATAATAAAAATTTAAAACAAATAAAAGACTAAAAATTAGTCTTTTTTATATGATAAAATAAATATGTAATAGTAAACTCTCATGTTATGTCCTGTTATATAATTAATAACAATAATATAATTATTAGTGAAAGGAAGGATAATATGGATCAAATTAAAATAGGAAAATTTATTTTAAATTGTAGAAAAGAAAAAGATTTAACTCAAGAACAGTTAGCAGAAAAATTGGGCGTTACAAGTAAATCAATTAGTAGATGGGAAAATGGCAAAACTATGCCAGATTATTCTTTATTAAAAGATTTATGTAATGAGTTGGATATTAATATTAATGAATTATTATCTGCCGAAAAAATCAAGATGAATGATTATATGAATAAATCTGAAGAAAATTTAATTAAATTAAGAAAACAAATTGATAAAAGAAAAAAGATATTAACTATTATTTCATATGTATTTATAGCAATCATTATTGTTGTATTTATTTTAAATATAGTATTAAATCGTATATTTCCTGATGATAGACATTGGAATATAATTAGATATACATTTTTATATAGTGGTATTACTCTTTTTATAGTTTCTATTGTTCTTGAATTATTTAAATTTGATAAATAAAAAAATATCATATTAAGATAATAGAATTTTTGTTTTTTATAGCCCCCTGTAACTACAGTATCTAATTATTCAATTTTTAGTTTGTTCAAAATTGCTTTATTTCTCATTTGACATAACTATATAGTTAACGACTATTATTTTTTAAAATACTTATTATATAAGGCATTAGTTAACTTGCATATTAAATTTATACTCTTAAGTTATAACCCCCTAAGTACATGACTGTACAGGCTGCAATCAAAGAAAAAGCAAGTAAATAATAAAACAAAAGACTAGAATCTAGTCTTTTTTGTTGTGTTTTAAATCCTTTTTATATATAATAATAAACTGGTGACACATATGTTTAATTTGGATGAAATTGAAAAAGACTGGTTAGATAATTCATTTTGTCTTACAGATGAAGAAATTAGAAAAATATATATAGCTGAAGGCGTGACTACAAAAGCATATGCTGAAACTGAAGCTAAATTTAATAGTTCTCTTCCAAGTTATAATATGACAGCAGAAGAAATCCTATTATTAAATATATTTGGGACAGAAGAAGAAAAAAGAAAAGAACAAGAAATAATTAATGAGATAAATAAAGCAAGAGAAGAAATGTTGAAGCATAAGCCTAAAAGGCCATATCTAAGTCATGAATCTCAAATGAAGGTTGTAGAGGGCTCTATGGATATAGTATTTAAAACAGTGAGAAAATGGAATGCTCAATATAAAAAATTTCCAGTAGAGGATTTATACTATGCAGCTTTAGAAGGTTTATTTGCTGCTGCAAAATATTGTCTACATTTCGCAACTAAAAATTCTTTTAGATCATACGCACAATCTTATATATATAGACAGTTTATTAAGTGTATGGCTGGAAAAGAACATTTATCATATCTGAATGCTTATTGTATTGTATAAGGAGGATTTGAAGGTTGGAATAAATATGCAAAAGAAAATAAAGGAAAATATAATGTTCAAGAGTTTTCTTTTGATTATGATAAGGAAGTACCATATAAGCCATCAAGCATACACTATATGAGAAAAGATATACCATATAGTGTAGATTATATCAGAAGAATATCAAATGAGGAATTCATAAATGATTATTTAGATGCTTTAGAAGATTTATCAGAAGATGAAGCCCAAATTATGAGACTATCTTATGATAAAGATGGATATCCTGGTTTAACATACGGTGAAATTAGTGATTTCTATGGAATAAAGAAGTCTAAGATTAATTATTTAAAAAGAAATGCAAGAAAAAAGTTGAGATTTGATGATAGAATTATTAGATATAGATACTAAAATTATTATTTACAGTTTGTGCAATGATATATGTAGTAGTAGAAGAATTAATACCAGAATCTCAAGTGGGTAAACATTCTAATTTAGGAACAATAGGTTTTGCATTTGGATTCATTATAATGATGATTCTTGACGTGGCATTAGGTTAAAATAATCATAAGATTAAGATATTAGGAGAATGCAAAAATTCTCCTTTTTGATGGTATAATAAAATAGTTGATTAAATTGGAATAAATAAAATTAAGAGATAAAGATATAAATGAATTTAAAAAACTCATGCAAGAATCATTTCAATATGGATATGAATCAGTATATGGTAGTGATAAAGAACAAGTATTACCTGATAAAGATATTGATGAAATTGTAGGTGGAGTAATTGTAGCAATAAATGAAAACAATCATAACCATTTAGATTTCTTATTTGTTAAAGTAGGAGTTTAAAGTAAAGGCATAGGGCAAACTATTTTGAAAGAAATAGAAAAGTTTATCAAGATACTGAAGTATGGGAAATTTGTACTCCATATTTTGATAAAAGAAATATTCACTTTTATGTAAATAGATTAAAATTTCATATAGTTGAATATTTTAATGAAAAACATCCTGACATAAATAGACCATTAGATTGTTATGAAGAAGACGATGGTACGTTTAGATTCGAAAAAGTAATGAAATAAATAATCGGAAGATTAAGATATTATGAGCAATTAGATGAGAGAAATCTCATCTTTTTTAAATCCTACGATTCATAGGTTGCCTTAATTATAAATAGTCTATATAATTTTTTTGAAAAGAGGGATAATAAGGACATTGAAAAGATATCAAATCTTATTAAAATCCAAAAAAAAACTTTGAATTTAAAGATTATATATTAAATGAAATAAAAGGGTTAAGAACATTAATAAATCATATGACTATATGATTATGCAAAACAAAAACCACCGTAAACCATTGAAAATATTGGGTAAAACGATAGCTTTTTGTTAAATAAAGTACAAAACTAGGGATACAAGGATACATAAGGATAAGAGTGTATTATGTAGTTAAAAAAACATACAAAAGCTTATATTTACAAGTCCTTCTTGGCTATGCGACCCATGTCTATATGACTTTGGTCATTTATGAAATTTTTCTTTTTTTAATTATTTCTATAAAAAAATACGAAATTAATGGATATTTATGCTATAATGATATAAGATTATTATGAAATTTTTATAAAATTTAAATGGAGGAAAAAATGGTAAGAACATATACAAAAACATTAACAAGTGAAGAAAGACTAATAGAAAAATTAAATGATAGTTTTGCTAGGACAATAAGAGAATCTTTTGATGGCGTAGGTGATACTAATTATTCATATTTTGGTATAGCAAGCGATGGCAGTATATTAGAGGATAAACCTAATAATTTATATGCTGATGGAATCCTTATAGGAGATGGGTTTAATCTTCGTAAAAAAGTAGAAAATGTAGGTTATTTTGATGCAAATATTCAGTATATCTACTCTGACGCAATTGGTAAAATATACACTTTCGGCGATAATTTCGGCGACGCATATGTTGAATTAGCAAGTGGTGAAAAAATCGGATTGCTAGATTTTTCTAAACACCCAGAAGCTGAAGAATATATTGAGGGTGTTATGAGTAAATTTACTAAAGAAAAGACTGATGGAATGATTCAAAGATTATAAAACAATAGGTCCTATAAGCAGCAAATTATAAATAATTTAGTTTATAAATAAACAACAATAAAATAGTATAATTAAAAAAATAAAAGTCCGATAAATTGAAATGCACCCTTCTGGGTAGACATTAATAAAAAAACTAGTTTTATGATAAAATACACTTTCGAAAGGAGGTGTATTTTCTTATGGCTAAAAAAGGACAAAAATTTTTAAAATATAACGATAATAAGAAAGAAGAAATAATTAATAGATATATTAAGGGTGAATCAGGATATCAATTGGCAAAAGAATATAATATTCCAGTAAGTACCATTAAAACTTGGAAAATGAAAATAGATCATCCTGATAAATATCTTGGAAATGGTCAAAAACGTGGTAGACCTAAAGAAAAAGAATTGACTAAAGAAGATTGGAAAGAAAGATATGAAATACTAAAAAAATACCAGGCCTTCCTCAAGGCACAACGAGAGAAAAAGTAACATTTATAAATTTATATAGAAATAATTATAAACTTACTAATATGTGTGCCGTACTTAATATAAGTCCTAAAACTTATTATAAATATAGAAGTAAAGAAGATCCTGATTATTATGATTATTTAATAATTAAAGAAGTATTTGATGATTCTAAAGGCACATATGGTTATCGTAGAATTGTGGAAGGCCTAAAAATCAAATATGGAGTTGTGATGAATGGAAAGAAGGTTTTAAGAATAATGAAAAAATATCATTTAATTCCTGAATACATAAGAAGAGCTAAAGTAAAACACAAAAATAAACGAATTGAAGATAATGTTAAACCAAATTTATTAAACAGAAATTTTAATACTGATTCACCAAATAAAGTATGGGATACAGATGTAACTTATTTAATATTTAAATGTTCCAGAGCATATTTATCTACAATAATTGATTTATATGATAGGCATGTCGTTGCATATGTCATATCTAAAAGGAATGATTTAAAATTAGTAATAGATACTTTAAATCAAGCTTTATTAAAAGAAAAAGATGTATATGGATTAATCATTCACAGTGATCAAGGATTCCAATATACATCTTATGAGTACAAAGCAATATGTGAATCAAACGGAATACAAATTTCTATGTCGAGAAAAGGAACTCCAATTGACGACTCTCCAATAGAGAGTTGGCACTCACTTCTTAAAAAAGAAACTTTGTACAATAATAATATTACATCTTTACAAGAATATATTCAACTTGTAGAAGAATGGATATTATTTTATAACACAACTAGATTAAAGTCAAAAAATAAGAAGCAAAATTAATTGCTTCTTTTACATTAGTTTTTTTTAGTGTCTCCTAAATGGGGTTCACTTCAAAATAAGGACTTTTTTTATTATGTTACGAGATAGGAACATAATAAAACCACCCGCTATGCGGGTGAGAGCTGAAAAAACGATAGCGTTAAGAGAAAAATAAATCCTCCTTTGATATAATGAAGA